>URSI01000007.1 GCA_900550505.1 uncultured Eubacteriales bacterium | reverse complement strand
GCTGAGGTCAAATTGTCGTATATGATCAAAAGGCGCTCGGTGTCAAGCGTGGTTTCAAGCGACCAGGCGAACCGTGCCATGAACATCTCTTTGAAATCAGAGTTTTTTATGAGGTTTTTAATGATCGTATATATCTGCCTGTCGCCCTCAAAAACACGCGGGAAAAAGTTTCCGGTGCTTTCGCAGCTCCAGTCAAAATCGTAAGGTATCCAGCGCCACAACGCATCGTCTGTGCGTTCACGATAGAATTTGATATTGCCCGGGTCCGTATTAGCGAAATACATCTGTGTTATCCAGTAATCGATGTAGTTCTCCATATCCATCATTTCGCACGCCTTGGCATAGTTTTCATCTGAGCGCATATCGTTGTCACGGACAAAGTTGTAGAGCTCTTTGTATGCTTTGCTGTCTCCCTCGAGTACAATGCTCGTGCCCTTCATCAGGTCTACGTTATCAGGATCGGCACCGGTATGGTTGGCTATGAAATCTTCATTTATGCGTTCCCTTAGATCGTAGATACCATAATACTCGTTGTTTATATACACTACAACGGGGCGGTACGCCATCACCTCGACATCCATTTCACCCCTGATGGCTTCTGCTATGAATGCGTCGCGTATGTGGGCGCGATAGCAGTCCTGCCCCGAATTTCTCAGGACGAGCGACGAAAATACATTTACGTAGTTGTCACCGAAAAAAGGGTAGCAAATCTCCTGCATACCGTATTTGTCGCGAAGATTGATAGTAAGGCTCTTCTGATCGCGGACGCGGCTGTATTGACCGAACGGCTTGGCACCGGCGTCAAAAGACAGAACTTGCCTTCCATCAGTATTGATGTAGTCAAAGTGTATCGGTGCTTCGGTATCGTTAAAGAAATTTGCGTTGTCGACGGCGTCGGCTACGAGTGCCGTGAAGGCGGCGTCCATCGACCCATAACGGGCGACGGTGTAGTGTGAATAGTCGTAATTATAACCGGTTGCAAGGATCCCTTTTTCCTGAGAAAAAAGCACGTCGTCATCGGCAGTCAAAAAAACCACCGGCATATTGTGATTTGCACCTACGAGGAATGAAGCGGATACTGCGTCGGAGGGGAGCCTGCCGCTCCTGTATGCTATGGCACGAACAGTGACCGTGGTGTTTATGGTGATAGGTCCGGTATAGGGCAGTGAGCCGCTGTCCGGCACCGAACCGTCCAGCGTATAATAAATTTTATCGTCTTTATCTGCTGTGATCTCTATCGTTGTTCCGCTTGAGACCTTGCCGCCGGGTATCGAAAAGGACGGCGCCCTGATTGCTCCGCCGACACTGTTCGTACTGTTCGGCGCGCCGGGAGTCACCTCCGTAAAATATACGAGATCCACCGAATCCGGCGTAGCGCGGCCGGCGCTGACTCCGTCAAACAACCTTCCGGTCGTCAGGCTGTCAATGCATATTCCTTCATTATTGTAGATGTATATATTGTTCGAATATCTGTTGAGCCCGAGTGCCACCGTTATTTCATCCTCGGCAGCCGAATAATCCGTTTCGTCACCAAAGTATATGACACGGTATTCGCCCGGCTTCAGAGCAACATCGGGAAGCCTTACCGCACGGGAAATCTCAGCCTTCTTACCTATCATATATTCGGAAAGCAATAAGGTGTTTGAAGTTGGGTTGTAGATCTCGACAAAGTCCTGTGAGTAGTCGCGGCTGTCATCAAGACATACCGCGACCACTTCGGTTACACACAAAGATTTGTTGGAGGGTTTGAGCGCGCTGTCGATCGACGGAAACGCCGACGCGTCATTTGGTTTGCCCGGAGTAGCAAGAGCGAAATACGCGCAGGTTTTGCCGTCGGTAAGCTGCCTGCCATACGTCACATTTGAAAAAAGCTCATAGACGTCTATGATGTCGATGATCCCGCCGTTGACGCTGTACAACCCCAACGAGTCCTCTTTCCCCGTAAGTTTGAATCCGGCGTGAAGCTCTTCTCCATCTTTGTACGGCAGTCCTTTGCCGCCCAGAAAAACGACCAGGTACTCTCCGGCTTCGAGCGTGACGTCCGGAAAGCTCCATTTTCTCGTGTCGGCGCTGTCATCCGAAAGATACAGTCCACCAAGTTTTACGGCTTGCGAACCGTAATTGTAAAGCTCGACCCAAGCCGAAAAATCCCCTTCACAGTCGGCGAGCGTTATACACTCGTCTGTTGCATATTCGTTGATACGCAAAGTGATATTGTCAGCATTATCCGTGTTAGGGTCGTTGGATGTCGGCGGAGAATATACGTCGGCACTGTTCGGAGCGCCCGGGGTCGCCTGTGAGAATATCACAACGCTGCCGTTTTCGCCCGGTCCGCAGGTAAGGTCGCTTTGCATTTCCGGCACATCGAGCGACGAAACAAGCTGTCCGTCCGGAGAAGTCAGGGTTATACGTTCGCCGCTCGCGCTCACTTTGAACGCCGCGTGCAGGTTTTCACCGCTCGTTACGTTGAGCCCGCTCGCCCATATCAGCAGGTACTGACCGTCGCGAATCGTAACTTTGCCAAAGGTGAAGCGGCGCGGGTTGCTTTCGTCGTCGGAGAGTGAATATCCTTCAAGATCGATGTCGTGCCCGGTGCCGTTATACAATTCTATCCAATCACTGTAATTTCCGTAATCATCTTTAACGAGGGTTTGATTGGATGCGCAAACCTCGCTTATTATCAGGCCGTTGTCACTGCTTTGGCTTCCGAAAAGGCCGCACGAAGACAGCATACTCAACAGTATGGTTATGAGCGGCAGTACTGCTGTAATGAGTTTTATTTTTTTCATGATCTCTCTTTATTTTATTCCAGTATGTTAGACGTGATGTAGTCTACGCCCATGTCGATATATTTCTGTGCATCGTCTGCATTGTCACACGTCCAAATATTTATCTCTATATTTTTTTCTTTCAGCGCCTTTACATGCTCTTCGGTCAGCACCGGGTAGTAGATATCAAGACCGAGTCGGTTCTCTACCAGTGCATCTATGAGCCAGTCCGGGAAAGAGGCTACGAGAAACTGTGCAGGCTGGTCGGGATGGTTGACACGGAGATTTTTCAGGTTCTGCAGTGAGAACGAAATGAATATTACTCCGTCAAGGTATCCGAGCGAGTCAATGATGTCGCATATCTCATCGACATATTCGACAGTATACTCGCCTTTCAGCTCCAGTATGCACTTTTTCCCGTATTTTTTGCACACGGATATGTATTCCTGCAGCGAAGGGACACGAAGGTCGATACGTCCTACGCTGCCGTCCATGTCAGTGAGCTGCACGCTTCTTATAAGATCATAGCTGGCTTCCCAAGCCACGACCTTGTCGCCCGCGGCGACGCGGTTGGTATCCCCGTCGTGTAGCAGTACGTATTTCCCGTCACGGGTGCGCCACACATCGGTCTCCACTCCGTAGTAGCTGCGATTACCTGCGGCGACGAACGCCGGCAGCGTGTTCTCGCGCTCAAGCCCGCTCACTCCGCGGTGAGCCACCATACGTACATTTTTTTTATTGACTTTTACGGTATCTGAACGCATTTTATTTTGTTCCTTTCTTTTCAAGACCCATATTGGTCCGTTTTATTCGAGGTAGTATCGGCGGTGACAGCTCAAAAGGCAGTGAGCCGGTCAGCACGACCGTCTGTAGTTTACCACCTTAACGGTACTTTGTCAATAAAAAACGAAATCGGGTGTCACTCGGCAATGTGAAATATTTCATTGAACAAACGCGTTTGGTATCAAAAAAATTCCCCGCCGTCCGTCAGGAAGGCGGGGAATACGGAAGTCGTTATATCTCACAACTGCGCATGTTTGAACAAATCAGAGCTGGTTACGGATTATTTTACCGCTTATCGTCTTCGGGAGCTTTTCACGGAATTCCACGATGCGGGGATATTTGTACGGCGCGGTGTGTTCCTTCACATAGTGCTGTATCTCCTTTTTGAGCTCCTCCGTAGGCTCCGTGCCCTTGGTAAGCACTATCACGGCTTTTACCACCTGACCGCGTATGTCGTCGTGAGCGCCGGTAACGCCGCATTCGACAACATAAGGAAGCTCCATGATGACGCTTTCTATTTCAAACGGACCGATACGATAGCCGCTTGATTTTATAACATCGTCGGTACGCCCGACATACCAGAAATGACCGTCCTCATCTATCCAGGCGATATCTCCGGTATGATAAGCGCCGTCGTGCCACACTTCTTCGGTTTTGGCTTTGTCGCCGTAATATCCGATAAAGAGTCCGACCGGCTTTTTCCTGTCGGTCTTTATCACTATTTCGCCCGATTCACCGGCATGTGCCTGTGTTACGTCCGGCTTGAGCACTACGACGTCATATTGCGGGTTGGGCTTACCCATCGAGCCGGGCTTCGGCTCGGTGCCGAAGAGATTGGCGATAGTAAGCGTGGTTTCCGTCTGTCCGAAACCTTCCATCAGCTTTATTCCGGTAGCGGCTTGGAACTGATAGAATACTTCAGGGTTGAGAGCTTCGCCGGCTATCGTCGCATATTTGAGCGATGACAGGTCGTATTTTGAAAGATCCTCTTTGATGAAGAACCTATACATCGTGGGCGGGCAGCAGAATGTGGTTATATTGTAACGCTTGAAGAGCGGCAGGATGTCGTGCGCATCAAATTTGGTAAAGTCATATGCGAATACGCAGCCCTCACAGAGCCACTGACCGTATATCTTGCCCCACAGCGCCTTGCCCCAGCCTGTATCGGATATGGTGAAATGTATGCCGTCAGGCGATACGTTCTGCCACCAGCGTGCCGTGACGATGTGGCCTAAGGGATACGTGAAGCTGTGGACCGCAAGCTTGGGGTAGCCGGTGGTGCCGGATGAGAAGAACATCACCATCGGGTCGTCACAGTCGTTCTCGACTCGCTCAAGCTGTTCGCTCTGACCCTCGAGCCCTGCGTCAAACGATGTCCATCCATCGCGTTCGGAACCTGCTACGACCTTTATTTTCAGGGTGGGGGAGTTGCTGCACGCCAGATCAACCTCATGCGTGCAATTGTCGTCGCCCGTGCATACTATTCCTTTTATCTCTCCGGCATTAAAGCGGTATTCATAGTCTTTGCATACGAGGAGCGCCGTTGCGGGCACGGCGACCGCGCCCAGCTTATGGAGCGCCAGCAGAGACAGCCAGAAGCGGTAATCGCGCTTGAGCACGAGCATCACGCGGTCGCCTTTCCCGATACCGAGCGAGCGGAAAAAGTTGGCGGTCTTTGCAGAAAGCCGTGAAAGCTCGGAAAAGCTGAAATCACGCTGCTGCTTGTCCTTGGAGAGCCAAAGCAGTGCGCGTTTGTCCGGGCATTTTTTTGCCAGCTCGTCCACAACGTCATAAGCAAAATTGAAATTGCGCCCGTAATTGAAATCGATATCTGTAAGCTTGCCCTGTTCGTCTACCGTTTCGCGGACAAATCGCTTGTATATAAGGTCATGTTCCGCGGCCGGCGCAGAAACCTGCTGTCCACGTACTACAGCTACCGGCTCAATATCAGCTTCGCCGTCCGGACGGTACACGATGGCAAGAAATGTGCAGTCTTCTCCGTCTATTGCTATCATCCCGTGACGGTGTGAGGAGTCGTAATATACGCTGTCTCCCGCATGGAGAATCTCAACGTGATCCTCAAGTTGGATCTTCATGGTGCCGCTGAGTATGTAATCAAGCTCCTGTCCCTGATGTGTTGACAGGGATATGGGACGCTTCTCGGCTTCGGCATCGTAGCGTATGGTCACATGAAACGGTTCGGAGAGACGATTTTTCAAAAACGGAGCAATATGACGGTAAACGAACTCTTCGCGACGCTTTACCGGCATTCCGTCTCCCCGACGGTTGACGTTGTAAAACGCAAGTTTCGGAGCGTCTCCGGTAATAATCTCCGAAATATCCATTGAAAGTTTATTGGCGCATTTGTACAGGAAAGTTACGGAAAAGTCTTCGCAGCCTTCTTCGAGCCGCAGATACTGGTCGAGAGTCTTATCTGTCGCTGAAGCCATTTCTTCGGCAGATATATCGTTCAGCATCCTTGCGCCCTTGAGACGCGCGGCGATTTGTTTGGTCTGATATTCCATGACCGGACCACTCCCTTCTGAATAATTGCGGCTATGATAACACACCGCGTTCAATTTGTCAAGAAAAAATGTAAAAAAGGTCTTGCAATCGTCGCCGGGATGTGGTATATTAATCGGTGCTATTGAAATCACACAGGAAGGAGACGCCATTATGAAGGAAAAGATCCATCCGCAGTTTGTTGACACTACCATCAGATGTGCCTGCGGTGAGGTTATACAGACGAAGTCCACTAAGGAAAATATCAAGGTGGATATCTGCTCGAAATGTCATCCTTTCTTTACCGGCAAACAGAAGTTTGTTGATGCCGGCGGACGTGTTGACAAGTTCAAAAAGAAATTCAACCTCGAGTGAATCGTCAAATATCCTCTTAAAACGGCGCGTTGCGTCGTTTTTTCCGTATGTGGCAAAAAGGAGGTCGGTTTATGAAAACGGTAATAAGTGACGAAAGTCCTGTAAGGGCGCTGCTTGCGGCGGTCGGCGAAGAGGGAGATACTGACACCGAAGCGTCTCTTGATGAACTTGAGCGATTGCTTGAGACGAGCGGGGGAATTTGTGTTGCGCGTGTAATACAGCGTCGGGGTGCACCGGATCCTAAGACATATTTCGGAAGCGGAAAATGCTCTGAAGCCGCCGAATTCATCCGTGCTGACGGCGATATTTCGCTTGTTGTTTTTGACAATGAGCTTTCACCGTCGCAGATCAGAAATCTTGAAGATGCGCTGGACTGTCGTGTTATAGACAGAACGATGCTTATACTTGATATATTTGCTCAGCGCGCGGTAACGGCAGAAGGCAAATTACAGGTAGAGATAGCCTGCCTGAAGTATACGTCGCCTCGGCTCACGGGACGCGGCACAGAGCTTTCACGGCTCGGTGGCGGAATAGGGACCCGCGGTCCGGGCGAATCTCAGCTTGAGACCGACAGACGCCATCTGAGAAGGCGTATCGGAGCGCTTGAGGCAAAACTCCGCGAGGTGGAGAAACGGCGTTCCGTGATACGCAGCGGAAGAAGCCACTCCGCACTGAAGACGGCCGCGCTTGTAGGATATACGAACGCCGGAAAATCGTCTCTGCTTAATCATTTGACAAAAGCCGGCGCGCTTGCCGAGGATAAGCTGTTTGCAACGCTGGATCCCATGACGAGGCGCCTTCATCTTCCGAGCGGAAAAGACATGCTGCTGACCGATACCGTCGGTTTCATCAGCAGACTTCCTCATCACCTTGTTGACGCGTTCCGGAGCACACTTGAAGAGGTAAAATACGCCGATATTATAGTGCTTCTTACCGATGCTTCGGAGCCCGACGATATACGTTTGAAAAAGCTGGAAGTGAGCCAAAAGCTTCTCGATCAGCTCGGAGCGGGCATGAAGCCGGTAGTGAAGGTGTGCAACAAATGCGATGTTGCGGCGCCGGATTCGTTGCCCGGACCTGATTTCGTGATGATTTCCGCACGCACGGGCGAGGGTATAGACGAGCTGTTGAAAAAACTTGATGAGAAATTGGAAGAAATAACGACGGAGAAACGCCATGCTGAGAGAAATTGATTTTGATAACGGGACTCGCGCGTTCAGTTTGGAGAACGGTGAACTTTCTGTCGTCGTGCTGAGTTACGGCGCGACTGTGCAGAGTATACGATTTGCCGGCTTGGACGTTGCCGGCGGTTATGATACGCTCGGAGAGTACAAACTGAGCGGGGGGTATCAGGGCGCGACTATCGGCCGCTGCGCAAACCGGATCCGCAACGGTATTATTTCTTACGGCGGCGTCAGATACGTTCTCGCCAAAAACGAGAAGGAAACGACACACCTGCACGGAGGCACCGTTGGGTTTGACAAATGTATGTGGGAGCCGGAGCCCGAAGGCGATTCGCTGCGGCTGCGGCTTGTTTCTCCTGACGGTGACGAGGGGTACCCTGGAAGGCTTGATGTCTGCGTCACCTATACCGTCGCTGACAATACGCTTTTTATACGTTGGGAGGCGGTAAGTGACGCTGACACGTTTGTGAGCCTCGCCAATCATACATATTTTAATCTTAACGGTATCGGCTCGGGCAGCGTGAACGGCCATCTGCTGACAATAAACGCCGACCGATATGATATGATAGACCGTAACCTTATTCCGTACCGTATCGCGCCGGTAGAGAATACGCCGTTTGACTTCAGACGTCCGAAGACAATAGGACAGGATATCGACAATGGTGACGAACAGCTCACGAATGCCGGCGGCTACGATCATAATTATTATCTTGTGAAAGATTTTCCTGTCGGTTTCGGAGGGAGAGTTTTGTATAAAGCGGCAGAGCTCAGTGCAGCAGTCAGGATGGAGCTGTTCACTGACATGCCGTGTATGCAGCTTTACACCGGCAATTTTCTTTCGGACGGCGGCAGTTTTTCCGGTGGTGTCTTAAAGAAGAACAGAGAGGCTCTGTGCCTTGAAACGCAGTTCGAGCCTGATTCCCCCAACAGAAGCGGGAGTTCTCTGCTCAGGTGCGGGGAAAAATATGACCGCATGACTGCGTTGCGATTTGGCTGCGGAGGCGAAAGATGAGCGAAATTTATGTTTCCTGCGGGGCGTTCATATCAAAGCTCAACGGCCGCGACTACAAATTGCTGCCGAAATGGGCAGACAAATTTGAATGTGACGGGTTTGAATTCATGATGTACCCTGACTTTTATGATTGCCTGGGGGATGTGGTGGACTGTTGCCAAGGATTTCGTATACCCGTTTTTCATGCGGATAAGGTCATAGGCGATCGCGTAAGCGATCCCGAGCCTCAGTCGTTTGACCGGGCAAAGGAGCTGCTTGAAATCAACCTTGAAACAGCGGAAAAGCTCGGCGCGTCAAAGATGGTGGTGCACTGCTGGGGGATCCCTGACAGCGACCGGGAGCTTGACATGATCCTCGAAAGGATCGTCAGACTCTATGAGTTCTCTTTGAGCAGCGGGATCGATATGCTTGTTGAAAATTGTGTTTGTGTACACGGCAGTCCGCTTTCTCATCTGGAGGAGCTGGCACGTATGTGCGAAAATATCGGGCTCATCGTGGACGTGCGTTGTGCCCGGTTCCACGGAGAGCTGAAGGAGACCATGTGCAGTTCGATATGGCGGCACAACGTGCGTCACGTGCACATAAGCGATTTTGCCGGTGAATGCGGAGACTGGACCAAGCTGCGCCCCATTCTTTTGCCGGGCTGCGGGACAGTCGATTGGGCTGTAGTGCGTGACGGTCTGAAGGAGAACGGATACCGGGGAAGCTTTACTATTGAGTCACCGTCGCTGCGCAAAGACGGTACAGTGGATCCTTCACTTGCGGCATGTGCCGTATCGTATCTGAAAGAAAAAGTCCTTCAAACATGATGAACAGTATCCGTACAAATGTAGTTTCCCGGGTACGATAAGTACCGGGATGTTTTTTGAGCAACGGTCGCCCGAATTCGTGCCGGATTTGGTATCGCCCGGTGCATGGTCACAAATTTAATTGTTACAAAGCGAAAAAATAAAACTACCGCCCCGGATAACTCCGGGGCGGCTCAGAATGTCAAAAAACACTGTATACTTGTTAATCAAATCATACTTGCTGATTCTACAATATTAATAACAGTTATACCATGTTTTAGAGCATAGCTATACGAAGTGTACAACTCCGTTTGATATTGAATCTTCATTTTAAAATGTTTATCAAACATAGTATTTCTTCTTAAAAAGCCGCAAGGAAATATCCTTGCGGTTCGGACTGTCAATAAAACGTAATATTACGACCTTTTTCATGGAGGAGCCGAAGACATGCGTATCGGTTCCGCCCACGACAAACTGCGCCGCGGCGTGTAAATCCTATTCACCCAGAAAATAATGTTCGTCGCCCACGACAACAGTAACATTTTTGGGAAAAATTAGTTTGTAGACTGCCAGGGCATCCGTTATTGGTTGACAGTTAATATGGTTGTTTTTTTCCGCATATTCCTTTGTGCACAGTACAGCATTTATATGCGGAAGATAGAATTCATCAATTCCATGATATGAAAGCGAATCCGGTAGAATTATCTCTGTAATAGAATCGGGAATATCACTGTAATATGGTTTTGAAAAAAGGTGACACCCGGAGACATCCAATTTTTGAAGCGAAGGACAGTGCATCACTGATTCTATGGAGAACACCCGTACAGCCGGAACAATAAGAGAAGTCAGCGCTGGGAGGTCGGTAAGTCTCCCGTCAATGTTTGTTGCTCCTGGTGCAGTGATTGATATCAACGCGTCACAGCCAGCAAAGGCTTCACTATTGAGAGACGTCATATGTTCTGATAATACAATCGATTTAATGGTAACATTACCGGAAAATACATCGGAAGATAATTTTACAACCTTCTTGTTGTCGAGTATGGAGGGAATCACAATATTAGTGTCATCACCATTATATCCGGTGATATTCACGCCACCTGAAACCGACTCCCACTCCCACGTGAAGTTGTCTGGTGCTTCGCTGGGTTCCGCAGGCGATTTCCCGCAGGCAGTCAGAGCCAAACCAAGTGATAATACACACAGTACACAAAGAATTTTTTTCATATTTTTATTCCTTTGTTTTTTGACTGGACGAGCCGCCCCGGATAACTCCGGGGCGGCTGTTTCTATGGGCGTTCAGTTTGAACGTGCTTTATCGATTTTAAGGGACTATGCACGGCGCTTCTTTGAAACGAGAAGCACTGAACCCGTCAGGACCATCGCGAGGACGACGATAACGATGACGAACGTGTCACCGGTCACCGGAACCTCGGGCTCGGATGTGTTGGATTCGTCGGTCACAACCGCCTCGGTACCGTAAGCGGCTACCTCGGAGATGAATACGAACGAATAGTCACCGTCCGGCGAACCGGTATGCTCGGAAAGCGCAAAGTTGTCTGCTGCGCCTCTGAGTGAGCATACGGTGATGTAGCGTACGTCGACCGTGCAATCAAGCTCGAGTACCAGCTCGTAAGCATTGAAGCCTTCTTCCTTCGTTATCGCATCGGTATCCGTCTGGACATCGCCGATGTAGAAATAGTTTTCGCCGTCAACAGAACCGTAGAACGAGACGGTGGCGGGGATGCCGATGCCCCAACCCTGGCTCAGGTAGGTGGCAGAGAACTTGGCAACCGACTTGATCGCGCCGAGGTCGATGACGCTGAGATAACGCTCGTTACCGCCGATGTTGTCGCTTCCGCTCAGACCGATCCATGCGGCATCGCTGGGATCGCCAGTGCCGATAACGCCGTCGGTAAGCTCTTTGCCGTCGGTATCAACGTAAGAATCGTTCACGTTGCACACATGGTGATATGTGGCGTTAAGGGCAAGATTGTCGCCGCCTATCTTAAAGGCGTCAAAATCTATCGCGTTGTATTCAAGACCGCCTGCCACGTATTCGTTCGAGATGTCAAGGTCGGGATAGTCAAATGCGATATATGCCTGGTACGCTCGTGCACAGGTGAGCAGTTCAAGATTGATGTTGTACAGACGAGCCGTCTGTCCGACGGTGAGCTGAGGAATTGCTGCGTAATTGAGGAAACCTTCGGCGGTCTGTTCGCTCGGACAGCCTTCCTCAACATATTCGATACCGTTGCCCTCGTTGGAGGTGAATACGAAACCACCCGCAGCAACATCAAATGTGCCGCTGTTCTGGTATGTGGATATGACATCCGTGATCTCGTATACACCGGCCTCTTCGGTAGGTGCAAATACCACTGCACGGTGCCAATCCGGCACGGTGTATTCGCCTGCCTCTGCAAAGTATATGATGCGCTGTGCGCCGCCGAGCTGTACGCCGTTACCAGTCTGTGCAAAGTGGATACCGGCGGGGCTGTAATACACGCCGTTGCCATCGGGATCAATTATAGCATTGACGTAAAGCTTATCGGGATCGGCGTTGGAATAGATTTCAATTTCGTTCGCCCACAGATGCGATCCGGAATTGCTGATGAACTTGACATAGCGTCCCGAGACCGTGTAGGGGAGAACGATATTGAAATTGAAACCGCTCCAGTAGCTTCCTTCTCCCGGAAGTTCTTCCGGGGTGGTTACTATTGCGGAATCGCGGTACTGAGTAGGACCGGCCTTTGTCCAGAGTTCGCCGTCGTCGGAAACATATACCTCAACGGAATAAGGATGAGAAATGCCCCAGCTTCCGCCCGATATGCTGAATCCAAAAGCATACAGGTCGTCGTCCACCTCGCCGAGGTCAACGATGATCTCAGAGTTGCCGAAATAATAACTGACAGAGTTGGCACCGGTAGGATCATAGGCATCAATGCCCACGCCGTCGGTGAGTCTGCCGTCGGTGTATTCGCCGTACCATGTTGTGCCCTGCGAGGCATCAACGTCCTTTTCGCCGGTGGCAGGGTCAAAGTAGCATACCTTACCCTCTTCTTCATCGTATTTGACGAGCCACTTATTGCCTCCGTCGGTGCGGTACACAACATAATCCGCGCCGAGCGCCGCGTTGTGGACTGCCTCAAACTGGTCAAAGCTTCCCGTGCTCTCAGCAAGACGAGTCACATATGATATGTCCTCTACCTTGAAAGCTTTGCCCCAGGGAGTCGTTGTCTTCCAGTAATTGGCGATGTCGGGAGTCTCCGGATCCATGGAATGGAGAGCGTTGTAGGCGTAAACAGCCTCAGCGGTCTCATCAACATCCGTTGTTTCGGGATCGTCTTCCACAGCCGAGGTCTGGAGGAGGTTATCCTGGCTGCCCGTGAAGAGGACTCTCATCGCGGAATCGGTCGTTATGCCGAGCGATGCGAGCGGGATCATTATCTCCATGTAGAGGTAGTCGTCACCCTCTGTGGCAGCGTATACAACGTCAGATGTTTCAGTGATGCCGTCACATCTGGTCATCTTGACTATCGAGGTCGCCCCTTCACTCTTGTCATAAGTAAAGTCCATCAGCTGGTTGCGTGCATCGACACCGGCACCGTCCAGGATGAGCGGAGCAGTATCAATCCACAGCCTGAGGTTTGTGGCGCCGGTCTGCTCAAGCTTGGTGAAGTTCGGTGCCTGATTGAACTTTACACCTATGAACAGATTGCCGCCGTACTCGAACATCTGGTAATCGTAGTTGAAATTCTCTTCTGCATAGTCAGCTGTCTGGAACCAGCCGCTCTCATTGTCGACATTTGTCCATGAGCTGTCGGCCCAGAAGAGCTCGTCAAACACGCCGTCAATGTCGATCAGGCTGGCGGCGGCGAGGTCGAGCTTTATCGAACCGGTCTCGTCCCACTTCTTGTAGGGAAGGTTGGCAAGAGCGTCCTCGGTGGTACTGTCGGAGAACTTGCCGTAATAAAGCGCGTTGTAAGCGTAAACGGCCTCTTCGGTATCGGTCGCCTCGGTCTTGAGGACGTTGTCCTGCTGGAGATTGATGTAGAATTGGATCTCCTTCGTTTCCGCGGTCGCGCCCAGCAGTGCGAGCGGTACAGAGAACTCGATGACCGCGCTGTCGTCCTCGACTACAGACGCGGCAGTTATCTGATTTACATTTTCGACAGACCAGTTGGCACCTTTGTTTTCAGTGGCGGAGGTGTTGGTCTTCGCAGAGACGTTAAAAGTGTTGTTGACATCGTCGAAATCGAAATCGATGAAGTTCTGATACAACGTGCTTTCCGCGCCACCGACGGTAGCGCCTTTGATGAAGGACCAGAGACGCAGCTTGGTAGCCGAGCTGATCTTAACGGGAGCCTGATTGAGCTTCGCCGCAACGTACAGATTGGTGTCGTCGGTGCGCATCTGGAAATCGAAAGACAGGTTGGTGCCCACAAAACCGGCAGACTGAAAACGACCGGTCTCGTTGTCGACGTGTATCCAGTCGCTGGATATCCAGCCGGAGTCATCGAGCACGCCGTTAATGACTATTTCTTCCGGACCTGCTGCGATGCCGGGGATGACGCAGACCGAAAGAACCATGAGCGCCGTGAGAAACAGTGCTAATGCTTTTTTCATTTGGGATTCCTTTCTCTGATGTATTTTTATGGGTATCCGCTGCCTTGGCCGCAGCGCGGCCGGCGCGGTCACCGGGCGCACATCAGCACGCAATGTATACCATCTGCCGGTATTTTAACATGCTGTTCATTGAATGTCAACAATTTTTTCACATTTCGCATGAAAATACGGTGTAAAATATCCTAATAAAAATTAACTTTGAGTCTGTTTCGGTTATCGTCATACCAACCTGACGGATTTTTGACTTTTTGAAACTCTGACGACAGAAATTTTGTAAAATTGTATATTCAAATACATGATTTGTAAGTTTTTCCGCGACATTTGCTGCATGTGAAAAGTGGAGCGGCAGTGTGACAGATACGTATCAAGTGCAGACGTCCGGAAGCTTGGCACGGCATAAAACGGATGGCAGCCGTTCGGCCAAGCCGGCTGATGAACCGCATCGGCTGTTTATAAACCTTTGTACCACCCCGGAACGGGATCGGTCATGTTTTCGTACCATCTCAGGACATCCTTTGCCTGATTTACCATTACCTGAACCTGACTTTGTCCGAAAGGGATCGCCCAGGGCAGAGAGGATAAGGTGTTGCTGCTGATGTAAAGAGCGAGCAGCTCCCAGAAGTCGCCCGGCGGCTCATCGTCGAAATAGCCGTTGACCATTCCGGCGGCAAACAGTGGGGCGGACTGGGCGCACCACACTATCCGGTTGAATTCCTCCCACGGGTCTCCGAAGTCATGTCGGTTGAAGTCGATGACGTACAGCCGCTTGTCATTGCCTATCATCATGTTTCCAATATGGTAATCGCCGTGCTGATATGTCATGGGACGTCCTTTGAGCAGGTGCCTGTGAGCGTTGATATAATCGATGAATGCCTGTCCGTTTTCGTACTTGAGGGGACATTCATTGTACATCTTGATCTTGTGATCCGCTTTGCGGTTGAAATATGTCTCCCAGTCTTCCGTCCCTTCAGGCGCGGGGATTTTATGTATCTGTTTCAATATCCTTCCCGACTCAAAGCCGTAAAAGTATTGTTCGTCGCTTGCAAGTGTGTGCACGGCTTCCTCGGCATCGACTCCTTCTATCCAGGTCTGGAGGGAATAAACTCCTTCGTCGGACAGTCCGAATTCCAACGGTTTGCACATGGGCACACCGAGCGCCGCTACCCGGCACATGAGCTCATATTCGGTTTTCTTCCGCGCGTATTGCTCGGACGGCGAAACACGAAGAAGAAATTTATTTCCGCAGTCGTCGGTCACACAATATTTTTTATCCCCTGACCAGCCTTTTTCTATCGTCTGTTTTGTGATGTACTTACGCAGTGTCATGATTTTTTCGCCTCCTTTTGATTGCCCGACCTTCCGTAACACCGTCGCCGCAGTATAAAAACGGCGGCAGGAAATTTACTGCCGCCTTTTCTATACCGTGTAATCGGTGTTTGAGAGTGTAAATCGCACAATGTCGAATCTGACTGCCGCCTCCGAAAGCGTGCCGTATATCAGCGACGGTACAAGCGTCAGCTCTACGACCTTCGCACCCCTGTAACCGCTGACAAAAGTTATTTGTCTGAAATCTATGCCGGATTCAACGGCTGCCCTTACAAAATCTCCGCACAGCTCGAGCATGTCGTCCGTCATCATATCCTGCGTGATGTATACATAGTATGAGCAGTCGGACGAATAGTCCGTTGTGTCAAGCAGTGTCACCTGTCCTTCGGGGTAATTGCCGATGCCGGCCGCATATATCCTGAAGCCGACAGACGGGAACGACGCACGCAGAGCATCGGTAAGCTTCAGTAACGGTGCGCGCATCAGTCGTGACTCGACATATTTTATATACCCGTCGCGTATGGTCCCGTCCTCATAAGCTATGCTGACGCCGGTCTCGGTCGGTGCGGACGGTATGACAGGTACTGCCTGAAACCGGTGATGCTCACGGTCGTATTCGATGCTGTAGCCGCCGAACTCGCCCTGATACGACTCGCTGATATATTTTGACAGCGCATTTTCGGCACGCAGCGCGTTTAAGATGTCACCGTACAAAAAAACACCTGCGGCAAGCGCCGCAACGACACAGAGCGCCGATGCCACCATGCGTATCGTGTTTCTGTGCTGCAACAGCTTTACCGCCGCCATTCCTGCCAGAGCCAGCAGCATGCACGCCGTAAATTCCGTCAGTATCGCTTCAAGAGTGTCGTTGTATACAGAAGAATACACGAGGGAAAAAACAGCAAACAGAGCCGCCGTCACCGCCGTCCGCGGCATGACTATTGCGGCGATCGCTCCGCATATGAGCATAAACGGTATCGAAGACAGCACGCCTGTATCCGCCAGGGTGAGATAGCACCCGCCGAAAGCCAGGAGCGATGCCACTGTCAACCTGAACCAGTATGAATCCAACAGCTTGTTCATTTGGCACCTCTGTTATAAACGTTCGTCAGCCTGAGCAATTCTTCTTCGTTGTCGTCGTCCGCTGCCGAATTGCGTGAGACCGCAGAGCATTTCTCGCATTTGTGCGTGATCACGAGCCCGCGGCGTGAGCGCGGGGAAATGTCCACGGCTACCGGGCGCATCGCCCCTTTGCATTCGCAGGCGCGGTCTCCGGGCATCACATCGACGTGGAGCGACCAGAGACAATGAGGGCAGTGGTTGCGCGAGCTGTATCCGAGCGGAGGCACCTCGGCGCCGCAATGTGCGCAGACGAATCCGGCATCGTTTTTTGTAAAGCGTTTGCCCGTTGTTACCACACCCGTTTCATCAAGATATCGCGAATGCACGCCTGCGTCCTGCGTCAAAAAGGCGGCGCTGCAAACGGTATCCGTAAAAAGTTGGTTCATTGTAAAATGAAATAGTACATATAGAAAGAGTCATAGCAGACGTGGTATAATTGAAGTAACCACACACCAAAAACCACGGAGGTCTGCTATGGCTCAAGAACATTATACCACATCACAGAGGAAATTCCAACACTTGACAAGAGAAAAACGTGCACAAATTGAAATATTGCTTCGTCAAGGGTTGCCGAAAGTGCAAATAGCGCGGGCTGTAGGAATATCCCGTTCAACCTTGTACTATGAGCTGAATCGCGGAACAGTTGAGCAAATAGATACTAATCTGAAGAAGTATCAACGATATTTTTGGGACGCAGGCCAGCGAGTGTATGAGGAAAACAGGAAAAACAGCCGTCCGCCAATGAAGATCATGGAAGCTTATGACTTCGTGCGCTATGCGGAAAAGCAGATCCTTGAAAACAAGATGTCACCGGACGCGGTCTGCGGAGAGGCAAAGCTGAGCGGAAGGTTTCAGGCAATCGTAAGCACAAAGACTCTCTATAACTACATCGACAAACGCATGTTGAAGGTCAGGAACATAGATTTACCGTTGAGAGTGAAGAGGAAAAGCCGCACAGACAAATGCAAACAAAACAAGCGGATTTTCGGCATGAGCATAGAAGAAAGATCCGATGAAATCAATAACCGCACCGCATTTGGTCATTGGGAGATCGATACCATCGTGGGCAAAAAGGAATCATCATCGGTACTGCTCTCGTTAGACGAAAGACTGACACGCAAACGGCATCTTGTAAAAATACCGTCTCGAAGCAGTGATGCCGTTCGTCTCGGACTTGAAAAGATTGCAGAGCACTACGGAGATCGTTTTGAAACCGTTTTCAAGTCTGTCACAAGCGACAACGGCAGCGAATTTGTTGATTTGGGCTCTTATCTGCCCAAATCAACAAAAGTGTACTATGCCCATCCCTATTCATCTTACGAAAGAGGTACAAACGAAAAGCAAAACTCTCTCGTTCGCCGCTTCTTCCCGAAAGGAAAGTCATTTGATAACATTACCGATGAACAAGTAGCGTTTGTCGAACATTGGATCAATCATTTGCCTCGTAAAATCTTCAATTACCACTGCTCTGATTTTGTTTTTCATAATGTCCTATTTGATATTGCAATTTAGGTTTTTTAAAAATGCAGATTTGTTTTTTATTTTTTACTTGACAAACATCCGACAATGTATTATAATGCTGTCTCGTAAGCTTTGTCCGGGGTGTGGCTCAGTTTGGTAGAGCGCTTGGTTCGGGACCAAGAGGCCGGAGGTTCAAATCCTCTCACTCCGACCACATGAAAATAATCCGAACGTTCTCTTACTTGGAGAAGCGTTCGGATTATTTGTTTTATTTGAGTATCCTAACTTTAATAGCAAGAAATGAAAATAGCCTCCGACAATATTTTGATTCTTATCGGAGGCTTCAATATTAGATTTTTTCAGCATATTTTTCGAGGTCTGAAATGATTTTTTTGAATACATTCTCGTTTCTTACAAAATCAAATCTGTTATCCTCAAGGTCTTTAAGTCTAAGATTGCAAGAGTTACCCTTATAGTTTTTCGATGTATCTGACGCTCTATATTTTAAACGATTTACCATAGGGGAAGTATAGTCTATATCCTTTAGATTGGCATCGACGATTGCATATCTGCAACTATCCTTTAGAGCCTTTATGGTGTTTTCACTATCGTTCATCGTAGCATATTCCAAGGCAATATTGAAATAATGACTTGATAAATCAACAGCAAAAAAACCGATGGCGTCATCCGAATACAAGCGCTTTAGTATATCTACTGCAAAGTTATATGCTTCGATTATTTCTTCATTCGCAAATT
>URSI01000006.1 GCA_900550505.1 uncultured Eubacteriales bacterium | reverse complement strand
TTTCCCATATTTTTTGCCAACGCCACGCTTTTTTATATCTTCACCGGCTGTTTTCACTCACCGGAACACATCCGTACATTGCTCAGCAAATCTGCAATCGAAAAACTTCCCCCGGAGCGTCAACGCTCCGGGGGAAGAGGAATACGAAAAGTTTCAGTTGAACAATCTGTCCCAAAAGCTTTTTGAATCTTTTTCCTCGACGTACTCCATCACGTTAAGGAGCATGACCGCTGCCTGTTCACGCGTGAGCGTATCATTCGGCGCAAGCAGACCGCTGTCAAGCGGTTGCATGATACCGTTCTCGTAAAGTGCCGCAAATGCACCTACCGCCTCCTTCGGCACCGAAGAAGCGTCCGCAAAGACCGATAAGCTGTCATCGCTGTTCAGCTCCAAAAGCTTCGCTATCATTAATGCGGTTTCGCTTCTCGTAAGCTCTTCCGCCGGTTTAAACTCTCCGCCTATGGGCGTAAGACCGCTGCGCCACGCCGCGAGAATATACGGTTTCTGTTGCGCAGGGATAAGCTCGTCGTCAGAAAACGGTGTCACGATTGCCGACTTGTCCGGCTCGAGTCCCGCAGCCATTGCAAGCATGACGGTGAAATCGGCACGCGTTACAGCTTTTTCCGGAGAAAAATAATACACGCCCGCGACATTTTCATGGCTTACTATTCCCTGGGCAGCGAGCTTTACGGCCGCAGCGTGCGCGGGATTGCCGTTCATATCCGCGTAGACAAAACCAACTTTGTTACGGTCGACCATGATCGTTGTTTCAGCAGTTCTCGAAACATTCCCGTAAACATCGGTCGCCGTATACGAAAATGAATCCCGGCCCGTATAGCCTTCCGCCGGAGTATACACCACTTTTGATCCGCTCACACTCAAGGTGCCGTGTTCCGGATATTCAACGATCTGAAAGGTCACGCTGTCATCTTCCGGGTCTTCTCCTACAAGACTTGCCGTAGCGCTCACGCCGCTGACCGTTTCCAGTTCTATCGGCGCGGTGACCGGAGCAAAGTTTATCCTATCCAAAAAATTCACCGTACAAACAACATCGGTAGCCGTCCAGCCGTCCGAGCTGCCGCGGAAGCTGAAACTTCCTCCGGACGAATCCTGCGCAGCCACAAAACGAAGATACTGCATTGAGCCGCGCGGTATCACCTGTTCAAGGGATACATCAATGCCGCCGAGCTTCAAAACGCCCTCTTCAGGGTTCGGCAACGCCGTTACGGTGATATATGCGAGGTCACCGACTCCCAGCGTGCTGTCGAAGTCTTCGGAGCTGAACGTGATCTCGCTCACGCCTACGGCAGTTTTCACCATCTTGGTCTGCGATCTTAAATAAGTGATAGAAGGGCTTATATCGCCGGAAGCCGGCACGGCGACTGCAAAAATGCCCAGCATTGAAAGTGCGAGTAAAAATGCGATCAGTTTCTTTTTCATTTCAAATCATCCTTTCCGCACTTATTTTTAACACGTTGCCGTAAAATATTCAAAAAAGCGATTGCTTTAATATCAACACAGTTTTTTGTTTTTTTTCATGCACAGATACGCAAAAAATAAAATCAATGCAATTAAAAAGTTCCGGGCACAAAAAAAGGTGCTTCGCGTGAAGCACCTTTGAATGAAAATATAAACGATTCGGGCAAAAAGCACCCGCAGCCTTATCAATAGTTCTCAGCTCTGAGTTGGAAATATGCCTTCGGATGCGAGCACACCGGGCAAACCTCAGGTGCTTTCTCTCCATAATGGAGATAGCCGCAATTCGAGCAGTACCAAACCTGCTTGCCGCTTCTGGCAAACACCTCGTCATTCTCGATATTTGCAAGCAGCTTGCGATAACGCTCTTCGTGAGTCTTCTCGATAGCCGCCACAGCCTCAAAAAGGTACGCTATGCGGTCAAAGCCTTCTTCTTTGGCGGTCTCCGCAAAGCCCGCATACATATCAGTCCACTCATAGTTTTCGCCCGCTGCGGCGTCCTTGAGGTTATCGGTCGTGGAGGGTATGCCGTCATGAAGAGCTTTGCGTGCTCCTTCTCGTTCGAAGCGGTCTCTTCAAAAAAGTCCGCTATCTGGTTAAAGCCGTCTTTACGTGCCTTAGAAGCATAGTAGGTATACTTGTTTCTCGCCTGCGATTCGCCGGCGAATGCCGCCATCAGATTCTGCTCGGTCTTTGATCCCTTGAGTTCCATTTTGTTTTCTCCTTCTGTATCTTTTTTATCTTTCCGGTCATTTCCGTGAATGATTATTTTTTCGAAAACATCCGCGCCGTGCTTACATATCGGGCATATAAAATCGGGCTCAAGCGTCTCGCCGCTGTGGACATAACCGCATATGGTGCACCGCCAGCCCTGCTCCGTTTCGACTGCTACGGGCTTAGGTTTTATCGAGGCATGATAATACGAATACGTGACAGACGGACGTTCGCTGAGCGTCTGTGCGTCCGTCAGCACTGCCGTAAACAACGTATGTGTGCCCATATCCTGAGACGAAACAACACGACCGCACAAATACGCATTTGTATACTGAGGTATATAAAACACCCCGTTTTCAGAGCGAGCGGCAGTAAAACCGTTGAATTTATCGCTTTCCCTGCCCGAAACAAAGCCAAACCGCTCGAATACCGAAAAAGGAACGTCCGTAGTAAGCACGCTGACATTGAACACGCCCGTATGAGCTATCATATCATGAGTCAGGTTTCCTTTATTCACCCCGATAACCACCTGTTCGGGTGAAGATGTCACCTGCATCAGGGTGTTGATGATACATCCGTTATCATGCCCGTTTTCACACGATGTGAGGACATACAGGCCGTATCCTATCTTAAAAAGCGCCTTGCCGTTCATTCATGTTCTCCTTCTGTCATTTCAGAGCCGCCGTTATCCTCCGTCCTTTGCCTGCACCGCGGACATATCCATTCAAACACCACTTCATGGGATACGACGGTATCACCGTGGACTCTGCGGGCCGCGGCATTGAGCCCCTCGTCATACGCGACATCACTGTCCGCAAAACTTCCGCAAGCGAGGCAAAGTGTGTGATAATGAGCCGAAACATTGATATCATATCTGCTTTTCCCGTCCGGCGACACGATGCGTTTTACACTTCCGTCATGCGACATCGTGCCCAATATCCGATAGACGGTTCCGAGCCCGATATGCGGATATACATTTTTCACTTCGAGGAAAACGTCTTAGGAGGTGGAATGATCGAAGTTCATCAGCTTCTCACCTACAAGACGCCGCTGAAAGGTCTTACGCTCCTTCATACAGCAAATTCCTTATTGAGAATGATTACTGATAGTAATTATAATCAATAATTTATCCTTGTCAAGAGCATTTTTATTTTTTCACAAAAATCTCACTATTTCGTCTCGATCTCTTCTGTCTCCTGCGCCTCTTCCGAACCGTTTGTATCGTCTGCTGTTACGGCATCCGTTCCATTTTCAACGGAATCGTCAGCCGATATGCCGCCGGCCGCTCCGGCTTCCGAAACGGGTAGCTGAACGGCACATCCGAGTCCGGCTTGTATTTCCTCAGGACTATATTTTTTCAGTTTGAACGCCGCCGGGATCGCAAGTATCAACTGTACGGTAACGATGACTTTGACAACTATATCAAACAACATTTCGAGCGGATCACCCAAAACACATAGTATTATCAACGATATCCAATCAAGAAGTATAAGCACGAGATTAACGATACAAAAAACAGGGTGTTTTTTAGAGAGGAGTACCGACGCAGTCACTATGGCGATTACGACAGCCGACGCGATCAGCGCCTCTGCCACAAGATCATTTGCCACGCCGAAAATCGTAAAAAGATATGTAGACGACAAAGAAAACAAAAAATAGCTCCCGCCGCCAAATGTCAGCATGGCAACGTTGACCACGGACAATACGACCAACAAAAGCATCGTACTTCTGGCGGCGTTTGTCCTGCGGGTAAACTTAACTATGGGTGATTGCGCGATCGAATTGTTCATTATCTTGTTCCTTTCAAGTTTATATAGCGCCCTTTGGCGGATATGAATGAAATATAAATTCCGAAATTCTCACATACGGACTCACTTTGCAGCTCCATGTGAACCGGCGTGCTTTCTCCGGTAAAGCACTGCCCCTGCAAATGCCGCAAGCACCCCGGCAATAACAGCCGCAATCAACACCTCAGTATGACCTGATGCCGGTTCCGTATCATCGCAGCTTTCAATTCCGCTCACGATAATCATATCGTCAGCGAAATACGACGCCTTTTCAACGTCTCTGCTCATATCGAATATCCTGAAAACCTTGCGGTAATCTTCCTTAACGGCTCTGTATGCCGACCCGGCGGATTCAAGCTCCGCCAAGAGAAGCCCTACCGTCTCCCTTAGTTTTCCAAAGTCGTTCTCACACTGAGAAAGAGTACGGTCGCTCAAGGTATCCGCCAGCGCGAGGGAGCTTTGTGACAAAGCGGCAGACAGCTCCCCGGCGTCACCAAACCCGCCCGAAGCCATGATAACTCCCAGCCGTTTTGCGGCATGGATCAGCTGCGCTGCTGCCGCGCGCCTTGCGTCGTATGTCGGAGACAGTGAAGCCTCAGCGAACAAAGTCTCCGAGATCGGCTCGGCGTATCCGCCCGATATGTACTGAGAATATGAGAAAAACGCCACGCCGTCGGCACCGCCTTCGCGCGTCTGCAATATCTGTTTTTTGAATATCCCGATACCGTAATCCGACAAACCCACGACAACGAATGACCCGTCGCCAGCAGCTGCGACCGCACTTCCGGTATATCTCTCCGCTGCATCTTCCCCGTATGCCATAGGAAATATCCCGTCAATCAGTCCTTCATTTACCCATGTTTCAGTATCCTGCATAGCCGCCGTCGGTGCATTGTCAAAATCAGGTCTGACATCGCAAGTAAGATACACATCCGGTCTGACTCTGTCAACGAGCTCACTGACGGACCTTACCATCTCCGTAACGAACCCTGCCCGGAAAGCACACCAGTCCGACCAATTGCTGTCGCCTTTGGAAACGGTCATCGGATCGACGCCCGTCTGAGCGATGTAAAGAGAACAGGTGTACTCGTCGTACCCATAATCGTTGCCGCTGTTCTCAGGATATCTTATGTAGTCGAGCTGAAGCCCGTTTATGGGGTATGTGGTCAGTATATACTCGTACACCGAAAGCAAAAACTCTTTTACCTCCGGCAAAGCCGGGTTGAGAAAATGGCTCCTGCCGAATTCGTTTTCAACGTAGTCTGCACCGTCCTTTGATATGATCCTCCACTCAGGCTTTTTGACGGCGACGCCGGCAGAAGGGTTCCCGCTGGCATCGTGCCCGACCCGATACACTGACATCCACGCGTGAAGTTCAATGCCTCTGCCGCGACATTCGTCGCAATACGCCTTCAGCACGTCAAATCCGTCGAATAAAGGATTCTGCTCCAGAAGGCTGTCTTCCGCCATCGGCATTATAACGGTATTATCGTATAGTATC
The DNA here is from genome assembly GCA_900550505.1 of uncultured Eubacteriales bacterium. Lineage (GTDB taxonomy): Bacteria > Bacillota > Clostridia > Oscillospirales > CAG-382 > UMGS1307. The sequence continues at coordinate 14,177 of URSI01000006.1, read as the reverse complement.
TCAATACATATGGTATTGAATCCCATTTGAGCAATCGAAGCCACAGTTTGGGCAACTGATTCACGTGTTTTGTCCGTCGGTCTCAGCCACAAGGCGCGCATTTCCACAGCCGGGCTCTCAGTCATCGAATTGTCCAGCGCGGAACAAAGAGATTCAAACTCAAGCTTTCTTGCAAATACAGACTTTTCGCTGCCGGCTTTTTTGGCCGCGTTAAGGGTCCGTTCCAGTTCTCCGAGCAGACTCAGGGCAGTTTCTTCATCAAAGATTCTGTACTCTCTTTTGGCGAGCTGAAACTCTGCCGAACGTTCATTCAGCATCGTTTCCATACGGCTGATCTCTGCAGAAACATCATATACCAAGTCAACGATGCCTTTGTTCTCGTCAATTACAGCAAGCATCCCAACGCGGCACACATCACGTAGCTGCTCGCGCTTATCCCCGACAGCCGATATCACAAATCCTCCCTGCGGAATAATGCTATCGTTTCCGCCGACGGAGATAACTCTTCCATCAGCGTCCACCACAGCCTCCACGCCCCATATATTCGTCCCCGTACTGTATTTGTCACGATATATAATGATGGTATTATCGCTTCTGACGGTGTTGACACCGTCAAAGCCTATATCCGCGGTATACATACGCCCGAATGACTCATCAATTTTTACGACACGCATACCGTATTTGTCAAACACTACCGTGTCACCCTCTTTTGCAAAGCGGATCAACATCGTACGCCTGGTACCGTCGGCGACAATTATGAAACCGCCGTCCGGCACAGCCGCCGCTTCCTTCCCGACGCTCACAACAGCACACCCGGAATCAACAACAGCGGCAATGGTGTTATCTGCCGGTTCAAAGGAGCCATATGTGAGTACCGACACCCCATTCCCCGGCGGCATCTCATCAAGCGACTGAACGACAAGCTCAGAAAGACCGGGGGCGGCGGACACAATTATCCGGTCACAAACGGAAAAAGCCAAAACCAGAGCCAGCACAGTACAAAACACGCACAACGATTTCCGCACGATTCTCACCCCTTCGGTTCATTATAACCGATACTTTACAGTATGTCAACCAATTGATCACATTGTTGTCACAGTTTTTACATCAGCTGCATACAACCATTCGAACGCGCCGTCAATAATCTTCTCGAAAGTACCTTTAATACCGGGCATTATATCCGCACTGTGTGAAGTCTTGACAAGCTGTGTGAAAAGGTGTATATTATACGGGATAATACGTGTGGAGATGTTGACTGAATGGAACCTTGCTATTTATATGTCGTCTTTTCCAGCACAAATTCCGGAGTTGCGAAATTCATACGGGTAATGACACGCAATTTTTACAACCATACTTCCGTCGCAGTTGATCCAAGTCTGAAGAAGATGTACTCATTTGCCAGGCGTCACAAAAACGCTCCGTTTATTTCGGGCTTTATAACCGAAAAGCCGGGAAGATATCTGGACGAAGGGCAGGATATCACAATAAAGATATGTAAAGTCCCGGTCGACGAAAAGACATTTAGACTTGCCTCAGATACAATATCCCGTTACCGCAATTCACCCGACGTAACATATTATAACTATATTTCCGCACTCACTTCCGTGTTTCGCTTGCGGCTGCACATGCAGGATTGTTACACATGCGTGGAATTTTCATCTTCGATGATCGGAGATGAAAACACTTGTGTGATACATGACCTTGAAAAAAGACTAAAAGAATATGTGGTTTATGAAGGCAGCTACAAAAAGTATATCGGTGAGTACATAAGCGACGACAAAGAGTATTTTACACCGGTAAAGCAGCCTGATCTGATATTTCAGACCGTCGGGCTGATGCTTTATGTCGCGTCACATCTTTTTCTCGGGATATTCCGCAAGGGAAAAAAGACTACTTCTGCATAATTCCGCAAAATATCCGTATCGGCATGACAGCATAATACCTCCACAGGCATTCCTCTGCCCGTGGTCATACTGATAGCGAGAAACTGAATCATACCAAATCGACGCACTGAAGTCATCGGAGTTCCCTTTTATTTCCGCAAAGCACATATAAAAATTACGGTCCGCCACGGTCTGTGACGGACCGATATTTTTTATCAGCAGATCAACCGGAAGTCGTCAGGTCAAGCCGCAGCAGATGAGGCAGCCTTTACTCCGCCTCATATTCTACGAACTCAGTGTAATCCCCGACTATCTGTATCTCATCAATCAGGAACGGAACTCCGGCAGTCATCGAATCTTCATAATCCCAGAACATATATACGCCTGCTACTTTGTTATAAGGGTACGATACGCCGCTTCCTTCAGTTCCGCTGCCTGTATTGGAACGATAGATGAAATCTTTGACCGGAAATGCCATCCAGCCTTTGAAGTCCTTGACGCTGCTGCCTTCGGCAGTACCGAAGCAACCGTCCGAACCGTGGGTAAACGTCTGCCACTCTTCGGAGCCCTCAGGCAAATAATAGAACTCGAGGTCGTCACGTCCGTCACATTCGTCCGTTGTAAAGAGCGCACCGGTCTCAGACATAAGACCGAAATTGGCCTTTCTGAAATCAACGCCTGTGAAATCGACCCATACCCTGAGATAATTCACATCCGGGAACATAGTGGCGTTGCCGTTTTCTTCTGTCGCAAAGACATAGAGCCCCTGATTATCCTTATTGTTGGAGCTGACAGCAATAGCCGCCGAATTCTGATAACCGCCCTCGCTGACAAGCTCAAACGACGAACCGGGATTTTTCGTGCCGCTTGACCAATCACCTGCAAACACATCACCGCCAAGCACACCACCGTATGCCGGCGTACCACTGGAGGAAGTCAACGTCTCAGCACTGTCAAAATTGGTGAACGTACCGGAGAAGTTAACGGGATTTTTGGAGGTGTATATGATCTTTTCACCTTCGGGAGTTTCAAAGCTGCCGCTTATACCCTCGCCTTTGTTTCCATAGCAGTCGACAGGCACCACGGAAAGATCGTACTTAGTTCCGTCCTTGAGACCGGAAAGAACAAATTCGAGTTTCTGCGGCATGGGCTCAAAGTAGTACTCCGAGAAATACTTGAATGTCGAAGCCGTTCCACCGTCCACAGGTGTGCAGATTATATCATACGAGTAAACACAACTGTCGTCAGTTGCCTGCGGAAACGACACCTTTATTGAACGAGTTGTCACGTCCGAAACAACGACCTCCGCATCATCGGCAAAGCACGGGGCTTCATCGGAAGAGCGTGCCTCCTCCGTATAGAGCCATGTGGAACGGTCCTTAAGATCGTCAATGTAGTATATGAGCTGCTTGCCGCTCTGTGAAGGTTCCTTGAAGAAATCACCGGTAAGAAGGTTATACGGGAGAACACGAACCGCGTTTTCGTCGCTCACCTCGACTATGTAGAACTGGGCGGCATTGTTCGCATTGGGCGGAATCGTACCATATGTCATACCGCTGGTCATTTCAAAGTACGAAAGTGTGCCGGTACCGAAAAGCGTATATTTGTCCTGATATACCGAAGTCGGGTTATTCACCGGGCCATGTGAGTGACCGGAGAAATTGATTACCTGACTGTATTGCGAATACGCAGCATTCAGTATTGAGGAATCACCCGTATACCACTCAGAGCTCACATACACCGTATCTTTGATGTGGTGGTGCTGAAATGTTATAATAGGCTTATCGGGATCATCCTCTGCCGCTTCCTTAAGCTGAGTATTCAACCATTTGATCTTTTCGGTATCATACTGACCTTCACCATGTGTTGACAGTCCTATAAAGTGATAGCCCTTTACAACAACATGCTTGTTGAGCTCAGGATCTATATACTCCATATAGGTTTCCTCGCCATAGCCGCCATAGAACTCATGGTTGCCCATTACAGGTATAAAGGTAGTCTCTTCTTTGATGTTAGCGTCGATGACCGATTTGAATGCCGTATACTCCGCCGGGCTTCCGCTGTTTGTCATGTCACCGACAACGACGAAAGCGTCGACGGTTTTGTAGTTCTGCGTAGAAGCATACGCGTAGGACTCCTCAAAAAGCGACTTGAGACGCGAAGCCTCAGTGCTCGAGGCGCTGCCGACATGTATGTCAGACGCTACGATAAAACGAAACACAGTATCAAACTCCTTTTGCTCGGGCACACTTGTTTCCGATGAATTTACGCCTGAAACGTCTTTTGACTCGTCACCGTTTTGAGTACAGCCGCTCAAAAGCATAACGGCGCACAGAAACAATACCAATACACCCCTTAATTTTTTCATGTTATTCTCCCCTCCTATACTTTAGGATACGATCTATGCGGCAAACGAATCCGTTATCGTATAATACGCCCCGTTTATTACCGCAGTACCGTTAACCGAATCAAGTTCAAAATCCAACACCGAAGTTTCTCCGTTGGCAAACAGGAAGCTTATCGTATCGCCCTCTATAGTGTACAAGGCATGATTGACAAACACTCCCGTTTCCAGATCGGGATAGTAATAAAACTCCTGTATCATTTCGGTACCATCTTCATGCACCCACGATGTCCATGCGTTATACACCACGCCGTCATCCGTCATGTATTCCACATACCCAAATTCATACGGCTCGCCGTCAATATCGATATTCGCCACATTGATGTCATAATCGGCAAGATAATAGCTGTCATTGCACACAAAACTTTGCGCGCCACCCCACGCGTACTCTATGTCGTACCTGTCACCGTTAACGTTAACAACGTCATAATTAAAGCACAGCACGGCAGTACCGTCAGAGTACAGCTCGATAGAGTCGCCTATCTCATCAACAAGTATGAGATCACTGCTGCCGTTATCGGAAAACAACGAGATCAATGAATAAAGTTCCGGACAGCTCCGAGACAAAGCATCGGCAAGTTCCAACGGGTCAATTTCGTCCGCAGATACCCACGTATCGGGAGCGCTGATATCCGGGCACTCTTCATCCAACAGACTCAAAGCGAACGTCGCGTCAAGTTCCAGCACTCCCTGCAAACCCACGGAAACCGAGAGCTCTGCCGACGGTGTTTCGCCTTTCCAGTCAAAATACAGCGAAAGTTCTGCCGGTATCTCGGCAACAGCTTCTTCGCCCGCTCCTCTGTTCTCAAAAACTATATCCGATAGTTCAAGAGAAATGTTCCCGTCACCGACCGTCGCTTCCACGGTCAAGGAAGCGGCGGATACAGGACCGTTCTCATCAGAAAAGCTCAGCTCAAAATCGCCGGAATAAGTACGGTCGTTTCTCGTCAGCTCACAGGAAAGACCAAAGATATCAACGCCTCCGTCAGTCATACCGCCGGAAACGGTTATTGCAGATTTATCCGATGGCATCGAAACTGTAAAGTGTGCCCCTCCATCTTCCAATGTGATCACAATTCCGGAATAACTGCCGCCCTCTCCGTCAAGCGAATGCCATTCGAAACGATTAGCTCCGAATTCTGCCGTGACGGAAACCGGAATGCCGTCTTTTTCACTTATGGATATTTCAATGCCTTCGTCTTGCGTATCCTCGCTGTCTGAGCTTTCGTCGGAACTCGCTTCATCGCCGTCATCTGATGTATCCAGAGAGTTCACGAACTCATCCCACGAACCTTCGCCGAAAGTCGATGTCCACAGGCTTTCAAGCTCGTCGTCGTTTTCCAGCGACGCTTTGAAGCGCACCGTGATTTCCTCTTCCAGAAACCGGGCGCCTGTGTAGGTGACAATCCCGCTTACGGTCACGCCGCCTGCATTTGCACTGCCGCTGCTCAAGGTAAAGCAACTGTCAGCCAACCCTTTTACGGCATTGTTGATATGATTTAAAAACTTTCCGATAATATCAGATAAAGATGCGATCTGCTCAACATCGAACTGCTGCATCCCCCCGAGCTGTGGAAGTTCCCCGCCGGCAAACAACGAAGGGTCTACGCGTATAGGCGAATCATACAATTCACCCAGATCTATATAGAGAGCGTCCTCTGCCATAAAGGCGCTGACCTTCAGTTCTTCATCGCCGTACGACAGCACCAAATCAGCAGCACCGTCCGAACCTGAGTGCGAACCAACAGCACTCAAATCAAGCCCGAGCGATTTGTCACCCAACAGGTCATATCCCTGAACCGCCAATTTGTCAACGTCAATTGATATCCCTGCCCCCGTAATACTCTCTATCGATTGCAGTGCCTGCTCCGGAAGCAATGACAAAAAGTCGTCCGCCTCAGCCGAAAGTCTCAAAAAGGCAATGAAGCGATCCTTCGCGCTGGTCTGTGTCTCACTCTCAGAGCCGGAGTTATCTGCCGGCTGCTCATTACAGGCACCAAGCAGCAGCGAGATAATCAGCAGCATCACGGCAATGATCAAACGAGTTCTGCCCATATCAGTTTCCCCTTTTTCCCGACGTATGATAACGTCGTCTTATTTTGAAGCGGGCGACACCGTAACGCGAAAATCAAGCAACAGGTCAAGCGAACAGGCGCCGCCTCACGGTAAAGATACCAAATCCACGCCATTTTGTCAAGCAAAAACTATCGAATTATCAGTATTCTGAGCAAACCCGACTTTGCTTGCGGAAAACTTGATTGCCGATAAACCACTTTTATGAGGCCAAAGCCCCCAAAAATCAAAACCAAAATACATGTAAGACACCACTGAGGACATCGCATAATTCCGGGTGCGCAAAGCAAAAGCGTACCGATACATACCAGCACCGTCTTGAAATCTTACGTTATGATGAACAGCGCGACCCGAACCATGTCAGTAGTATAACACAAGCAGACATATTCGTCAACATATTTGAAAAATTTTCGCCTATACTATTGAAACGCATTTTGCATTTTGTACAATTGCGCTTGACATCATATAACGCAAATGGTATACTCACTAAAGTATAAGTTGGTATATGCTGCGGACAATACACGTCATGTTTTTGCGGATATTGCGACATTTTGCACATATACGGATTTGATGACACCTTTACGCATCTGCAACTTTGATCGCTGTCATTAAATCTGCTATTGGATATCTGCCGTGTTACTGCATTTTCCGTGTTGCCGCAACACTTATGACGACATAACATTTAATGCACAGGCAAGGTGGTGACATCATATGAACAGACTTGCGGAAAAATTTATCGATATTTACCGCCGCTCCACATTTATACGCTATTGCGTAGTAGGAGGTATAAGCTGGGTCACTGATGCCGTCACGCTGATAGCTGTAAATCGTTTGACACCGCAATTGCTGACCGATGACGTTACCCGGCTCGCCGTGGCTACATACGCAGGGGGAATCGTCGGCTTTGTGGTCAACTATATACTGACGCTTATCATGGCTTTCAACTCCGGCGAGGACAAGCGTACAGGAAAGAAATTTTCGGCATTTCTCATAATACTTGCCGTGAGTATTGTCGGCTGGGTCATGAAGGAGTGGCTGATGAATCTGGGCGTCAACATACTGCTTCTCGGCGACGAATGGCTTGTAAACATTCCGGTCTCTGCGATAGTGCTCGCATGGAACTATCTGGGCAGAAAGCTGTTTGTTTTCCGCGCCGGCAAACACGATATTGAAAAAGAATGAAAGGGCGGCACATGACCGCACGCTGGAATATGCAGAAACAAAAGCCTGAAAAACACGTTATCATCATCGGCGCCGGTCCCGCGGGACTTACAGCCGCTTACCAGCTGCTGAAGCGGGGCGGGTGCAGTGTCACTGTTGTCGAGGCTACCGATAAGATAGGCGGCATCTCACGCACCGTCAGCTTCAATGGCAACCGCATGGATCTGGGTGGTCATCGATTCTTTTCAAAGAGCGAGGAAGTAACAAAATTTTGGGAAGAACTGATGCCTTTGCAAGGCTCCCCTTCATATGACGATATGCTGACCGGCCGCGAGGTACAGTTGTCGCCGGACGGTCCCGATCCCGAAAAAACGGACCGGGTCATGCTGCGCCGGCGCAGGGTCTCTCGGATATACTTCATGCACCGGTTTTTTGACTATCCTGTCACGCTGTCGGCATCCACGTTGCGGTCAATGGGATTTTGCAACACACTCAAAGTAGGATTCGGGTACCTTGCCGCCTGCATACACAAGCGTGAGGAGAATTCACTTGAAGATTTTTACATAAACCGTTTTGGGAAACCGCTCTACTCGATGTTTTTTGAGGGATATACGGAAAAGCTCTGGGGCGTTCATCCCAGCAAGATAGCAAAAGACTGGGGAGCACAGCGGGTCAAGGGGCTTTCGCTGCGCAAAGCGCTCGCCGATATGCTCGCAAAAGCATTCGGACGACGGAGCAAGGTCAATGAGACTTCGCTCATAGAAGAGTTCTTCTATCCGAAGTTCGGTCCCGGTCAGCTTTGGGAAACGCTCGCGGGTGAAATAGTTTCGCTGGGCGGAAAAATAATGACTTCGACCGAATGCGTTCGCTTTTCGACCGAAAACGATCGGATAACCGGCGCCACGCTGCGTCAAGGCGGCTGCGTGTTCAACATATCCGCCGACGCCGTGTTCTCATCCATGCCGGTGAAAGACCTCGTAAAGGCTTTGCCCGATGTACCGGACAGTGTGCGCGCCGTCGCTTCGGAGTTACCTTACAGAGATTTCATAACGGTGGGACTGCTTTGCAAAAAGCTAAAGCTCGAAAACAAGACCTCGCTCAAAACGCTCGGCAACATAATACCCGATTGCTGGATATACGTTCAGGACAGAAATGTCAGACTTGGACGTGTTCAGGTATTCAACAACTGGTCGCCTTATATGGTCACCTCGCCCGATTCCACCGTCTGGATAGGTCTTGAGTATTTTTGTAAGGAAGGCGATGAGATGTGGGAGATGAGCGACGCGGACTTCATATCCATGGCCGTCTCCGAGGTTGAAAGCATCGGGCTTGCTCTGAGTGAAGACGTCATTGATTCCACCCGTATAAGGGTGAAAAAAGCATATCCTGCATATTTCGGCTCCTATGCGCGCTTCGGCGAAGTGCGTGACCACCTTAATACTATCGAAAATCTTTACTGTATAGGCAGAAACGGTCAGCACCGTTATAACAATATGGACCATTCAATGCTGACGGCGTTTACTGCCGTCCGTGCCTTCCACGGCGAATGCGACAAGGGCGAGCTTTGGAACGTCAACGCCGAAGAGGAATACCATGAAGAAAAAACTTCTTGAACCCGTCATTATATGTGCCGTCGCGCTGTTGGCGGCACTTTTTGCTGAATTCGTACTTTTCAGGATACCGGCAAACAGCCTTCGCGCTCACACAGGTGAGACAAGGACGGTGTCGCCGGACGATACGTATGCGTATCAGAGCGCGGATCTCGACGACGGAGTGATCACATTTACAGGAGATTCCACCGGTACCGTCTCCATAGGCTCCGTATCGGAACTCAGGACGTTAAGGCTGTGCGCCGTCGGTCCGAACAGGCGCGGCAGACTGACTGTACAGCTGACTGCCGCTGATCCAAACGGCGGTTCTGTTGAAAGAAAGATCAGCTTTGATTTTTCTCCCGCTGACGGCAACTCCATGTTTTTTGATCTGGGAAGCGATTACGACGCCGAAAGCGTACTGCTGATTTTTGAAAAATGCAAGGATATGGTGATCAGTTCGGTCGTGCTCAACGCCGAACCTGAACACGAGTTCTTTTTTCTCAGGATGCTCGGGGTGTGGTGTTTGGTTGCCTTTGCTCTGTTTTGTGTAAGGTACCGGCTGTTCACCCTGTTCTACGAGCATTCAAACCGATCTCATAACCTTGCGCTTGCGGGTTCTGTATTTGCAAGCGTCCTGCTCATCGCATTCATCTCTCTCTTCGGCGGACCTTATACGGTAGAATATCCGGTGAGCGAGGAGGACGAGCTGTACGCGTACGGGAACTATGTTCAGCAGACGGACGCTTTCATCAAAAAACAGCTTTACCTCGACCTAACCCCGCCGGACAGCCTGTTCGACTGTGAAAACCCATACGATCCGGCTGACAGAGCGGCACACGGTGTTTCCACGGAAGACATATGGGACAAGGCGTTCTATGAAGGACGGCTGTATTCATATTTCGGTGTGCTGCCGGTTCTGTTGGTATATATGCCCGTATGGCTGATCACAGGGCGAATGGCGACCGACACGCTGGCTTGCACGGTATTTGCGCTGATAGCGGCGGTATTTACGGCGCTTTCGCTGCGGGAGCTTGTGCTGCGTTATTCGGTGCGTGCGCGGCTTCTGACCCTCTGCGCCGCAGTACCCGCTACACTTGCCGCTTCCATGGTGTTCACCATGCAGGCAAGCGCGAACTTCTACACCGTGCCGGTGATCTGCGGGATGGCGTTTCTAACCATATTTATTTACTTGTCGCTCCGGGGCGCACGCGCCCAAATGCTGCAGGCACGGTGTGCGCTTTTTGCGGCCGCAGGTTTGTCGCTTGCCTGTATTGTCGCCTCCCGGCCACAACACGCGCTCTACGGTGTCGTATTGTTACCTGTATTTTTTGGTGTGCTGTGCGAGAAAAAGTCCGTTAAAGACAAGTCGCTCATGGCAATATCTTTTGCCGTTCCGCTCCTTGCGGGTCTTTTTGCCATCGGATTATACAATGCCGCAAGATTCTCGGGGCCGCTGGATTTCGGAAGCACCTATCAGATAACCGTCAGCGACACTGCCAAAAACACATTGAGACCTCAGCTTTTTTCATATGCGATGTTCCACTACTTTCTGCAACCGCTGGAACTTTCGCGCTTTCCTCTTGCAGGTCTTACCAGAGTGAGGCTGGAAAGCTACGGTGTTGATTATATCTATATCGGCGAGTCCTTCGGCGCGTTGATGATGCCGCTCAACTGGGGAATATTCACATCGGTATATTACGCTCTCAAAAACCGTCCGCGCCGCCTGCTCGTGATCGTCGGCGCGATTTCCGTCGTGGCCGTTGCATTTATCGACTTCTGTCTTGCAGGTGCACACATCAGGTACACATGTGATATCATGACCGTTATCGCACTTATCTCAGCGCTGGGGCTTATAGAGATCGACTCAAAGTCCGGGCTGAAATGTGTTACGGCCGTAGTGCACGTGCTGATGGCATTGTCGCTGATATACGCATTTTCACTGGCACTCGACAACGAGGTGGACCTGATAATGCACAATAATCCAGCTCTGCTGTATGCCATCAGGCGCGCATTGTTCATATGACGGCACGTCCGCAACAAAATAGAATCGCAACGGCCTCCTTTGCGCGGGCGACCGTTGCATAACTGATCAGAGCCACGGGTACTTACACTGCAATAAATACGCCGCCGCATTTTTCTTATGCGACGGCGTTTTCTTAATGCACCGATGTGCTGCGGCGATATCAAAACACGGTATACGGCAGATCAATCATCCGTTTTTTCGTATTCATTTTTCCGTATGCCGGGATAATGCGCGTCAAGATATTCCTCACGATACGGATTTACGCCCTTTGACACCGTTTCCGGTTTATTCGGGAGCAACCAGCTCTTCTTGCGGTAGAAACGGTTTTTGAACTTATTTTCAATGCGTCCGCTCCGCTCGAGCGCATCCATACACGCACGTATACAGCCGCGTGCACCGCATATCGCAAAATAGCCTGTATGAGATATTATGTAATCATAGTAACCCATGACCGAACTGCTTTCCGGTTTGCGTCCCCATTTTGCGTTTGCTATCGAATACGAGAGGATATATGCCTCTTCTTCCGTCATTTCGGAGTTTCGGACATCAAACGCCATGTTCGGGAATTCCTTTTTGTGGAACGGAGAGCACTCGTTATTCATGCCGTGATGAGAGAGAGTACAACGTCCCATGCGCACATCTGCATACCAGATCTTTTTTTCTCCGAAATCCACCTCGAGCCGTTTGGCTGTCTCGCGCACGGGCGGTATGGCATCGCCCGGACATTCACGGCTGCAGGCACCGCAATGAAGACAAATATCGCCGGTATCTAATATCGGGTCCGGCTCAAGCGGACAATCGGTAAATATAAGCCCTATCCTTACACGCGGACCGAACCGCTTTGTCAGGAATACCTTCGAGTAACCTATCTCACCGAGCCCACAGCCTGCCGCAATAACCCGCGCACTGCACACTACGTCCGGAGGCACCCTGCCCTCTCCGACCGGCTCACGGGTTGTGCCGTTGCCCTCAGGGACAGCCGGGGAATGCGCCACAGCCTCCCAGCCGTGATCCTCTATGTAGCAGCAAAGCTCATACGAAAGCCGGGGACGAAAGAGAGAATTGAGCTTATTGTATGAGTAAAAAGTATAATTGTGCCAATGCGTGCCTTCCTCTATACCACGGTACGTGCCGCGAGGTATACGCATCGCCACGGCTATGACCGACTTTGCCTCGGGAAAATAGGTTTGCGGCGACATCAGTACCGGAGCAGACTCAAACCGCTCAATGTTCCCTATCGCTATACAATCTATACCGAGTTCGCGAGCTCGTTCTTTTATCATCTCGGATGTAAGCTTCATCAGCGTGCACCCCTGTTTCCATCCTTGCTGAACGCACCGCCGAGAACATTGGCCGACTCGGTGTCTCGTTTTGCATAAGCACCGGCGCCGTCAATAGCCCATGCCTCACGCTTACGGAACGGCAATTCGAATCTGTTTCCTACAAGCCCGCAGCCTTCAAGGTGTGAAACACAAGTACGGTTGCAAAGCGCGGCCATGCGGTCAGGACGCGCATAATCTGCAAGGCGATTGCGGCAGGCACCGTTGCGGCACGTCTTGCATTTCTCATAGTCGATAGACGCCACTTTCATCTTTTTGCCGCAGATGTCAACCTCATGGGCAGCGTCAACATCGATCGCTCCGAGCGGACAGACAGCAGCACATTCGCCGCAGCCGTCACAGATCTGCTGTTCAAGCAACGGAGTCGAAGGCAATTCAGCATCTGTTATTATCATGTGAAACCGCTGCCGCGGACCAAATCGCGGAGTCAACAGCATACCGTTCAAACCTATCTCGCCGACACCGCACGCTACGGCTGCATAATCGAAATCCGGGAACACGTTAGGCGCCGGTCTGTCCTGTGCAACGGGAACACCCGTGGGCTTTAGCTCCGAAGGGTTCGGGAACACCGGAACGGCTTCCCACCCGTGATCCTCAAGCACACGGACAAGGTCATAGCAGGCAAGCGAAAGAAATTCATCTTCAAGCCAATTCTTTCCGAATAAATTGTAATCACCGAAATTGGTTCCCTCCTCCACTCCGCGAAGAGAACCGCGGCATACTCGCTTGCCTATCATAATGACGGTATTGCCCTCCGGGAAGATGGAAAACGGGTTGTTCCGCGCGTCTACCGAAGCAAAGCGATCCTTTGAAGCAAAGCCTACTATATCAACGCCTTCTTCCTCTGCAGCATCAAGAAATATTGTTTTCAACTCTTCCAAAAAAACGCACTCCATTTATTCTGTAATGTCATTTAATATATTGCCGTCACTCCACCGTGACCGTCACGGTATACTCATCCGGAAAAATGTTCGAACCACCCACGAGCGTAAACGAATCCGACCCGACAAACCCTTCCATAGGGATATAAGTTACTGTCCCGTCGTCTCCGATCTTTACAGAACCGTAACGACATGCAAGACCCAGCGAAACATCAAGTGCAACACCGTCTGAAGTAAGCTTAAATTCGCACTCCTGCCCTTTTGTAAAGGAAAAATCAAGCTTATCCGCAGGTAACGAGTCAGCGGCGAGTTTGCGCTTGGCATACAGATATGTGTCATCATAAATGGATCTGTTTTGCGGGTCTTCGGATTTGTAAGCATTGTAGAAACAGCCCGGACCTGCATCCTGATAATACATTTTTACGGTGTTCATATAACCGGTCTCAACACCCGCTCTGAGATATGCGCGGTATTTCTCGCGATGATAGTCGTCTAATAACGCGTTGCCGTCTATCTCTATTTCCACAGCCATTCCGAGCTTTTTGGTCAGTGCCGCGTTGTCATAAACCCGTGAAAGCGGCACGTCGTCGCTGAACATGTAGTTAGGCTGCATATTCGCTATGTCAAATCCGTATGACGCCCAATTTGAATAGCCAGACGCGCAATAGTAAGGGATCCAGATAAAGTAATATCCGAGTGAATGGATGTATTCAGCAGTATAGTCCAACAATTCGAGCATATGAGGATCGTTGGTATGTATTGCCTCATCATACCAGTAAAAACCGTTGAGCTTAAGATTGCCGAATCCGCCGCTTTCAAA
>URSI01000005.1 GCA_900550505.1 uncultured Eubacteriales bacterium | reverse complement strand
TGAAATCCGGACGGAACCGACGGCATATGCGATGATGCCGCCGCGTCCCGAAAGCTTTCCGGGATCATCCGGCTGTTACCGGGGAATTTTCCAGTTCGAGCGCTTCCTTCAGTGCGTGAGACAACTGGTCGGGACATGATGTATTCTTGGGGCCGCAGCAGATGCCGGAAAGACGTTTTATCGCTTCCTCTGCCTTCAGCCCCTCGGCAAGCGCGGAAATGCCCTTGAGGTTGCCGTTGCAGCCCCCGCGAAATCGCAGGTTGCGCACCCTTCCTTCATCGTCTATCTCAAACTCGATGCTGCGCGAGCATACTCCCTTGGGTATATAGGTGTGCTTCATTGTCGTTACCTCTCAAACATACTTCCTTATAAATATAACACATTTCCGTCCGGAATAAAAGTGCTTTTGATATTTTTCCGTTTATTGACCGAATATCTCCTCCATTTGTGAAAGCCGTTTTTGAATAGACTCGTAATAAGATAAGTGTGTCAAGCTGTTTCACCATATTATCACTAAAATATCACAAAAAAATCATACAAAAGCGAAAATAACTATTGAAAAAGTTCCCGCACGGTAGTATAATTACGAAGCTTGATATGCGATGAAGCGGGAAGTTGCTGCAAAGCCCGCGCACGGCGGATGAGCCGCACGGCGGGATCAGGTAATTTCCGCAGAGTATGTCCGACAATCGGGCGAAAGGGTCACGCGTTTTTTTGTGGGTGAAAAAAGAAACACCCGGGGGCGTGTTCAGACCTGCGCCGAACCAAAACAACAGGAGGCAACAAGCTAATGGCAAACCAGGAGAGAATCAGAATACGGCTCAAAGCTTATGATCACGAGCTCATCGACCGCGCTGCGGATAAGATAATCGACACCGCCAAGCGTTTCGGCGCTGCGGTCTCGGGACCCATACCGCTGCCCACGGACAAGCAGATCACCACGATACTGCGTGCCGTGCACAAGTATAAGGATTCGCGCGAGCAGTTCGAGCTGCGCACTCATAAGCGTCTTATCGATATCATCAAGCCGTCCGCCAAGTGTGTTGACGCGCTTGCCGGTCTGGAACTTCCCGCCGGCGTGGATATAGAGATCACGCTGTAAGCATAGGCGACGCACGGCGTCGCACCGTCAGAGACACAGTGCTATCAAAGGTCAAGTTGCCCGGCCGCCTGCCGGTCAACCAATAACCTAAAGAAGGAGTTTTTAAATTGAAAAAAGGCATCATCGGTCGCAAGCTCGGCATGACGCAGATCTTCGACGAAAAAGGAAATGTGATACCGGTGACGGTCATCAACGCCGGACCCTGCACGGTAGTCCGCAAGAAGACCGTAGAGAAAGACGGATACGAGTCGGTACAGCTGGGTTTCGCGGATATCGCGGAAAGAAAGCTGAACAAGCCTGCCCGCGGTGCGTTCGACAAGGTCGGCGTGTCGTATAAGAAGTATCTTGCGGAGTTCAGACTTGACGACACGGCTTCGCTCAACATAGGCGACGTCATCACGGCAGACGTTTTCGCTGTCGGTGAGAAGGTGGATGTCAGCGGCACAACGAAGGGCCGCGGGTTTTCCGGCGTCATCAAGAGATGGGGAGCTCATCGCCTCAGAATGTCTCACGGTACCGGTCCTGTGCATCGCCAGGTAGGTTCCATGGGTGCGAACAGCGATCCTTCAAGAGTCTTCAAGAATAAGAAGATGGCCGGTCAGTACGGTAACGAGAAAGTGACCATGCTCAATCTCGAGATCGTCAAAATCGACGCAGACAACAATCTTATTGCGGTCAAAGGCGCCGTTCCCGGCTCGCGCGGCGGCATAGTTTTCGTCCGCAGCACGGTTAAATGAGCCGAAGGGAGGAAACAGAAGTGCCTACGATAAAAGTATATGATATGCAGGGCAACGTTTCCGGCGAGCTTGCGCTTTCCGAGAACGTTTTCGGAGCAGAAGTCAATATGTCAGCCGTTCATGCGGTAGTCAGAGCTTACCTTCTCAATCAGCGTCAGGGTACTCAGTCGACGCTCACACGTTCCGAGGTGTCCGGCGGCGGCAGGAAGCCCTGGAGACAGAAGGGTACCGGCAGAGCCCGTCAGGGTTCGACACGTTCACCTCAGTGGACACACGGCGGCATCGCCCTCGGACCGAAGCCGCGGCTCTACAAGGTCAGCATAAACAAGAAGGTCAAGAGGATAGCGCTCAAGAGCGCGCTCAGCTCCAAGGTCAATGACGGTGAGTTGATCGTTATCGACAATATCGCGCTTGACGAATACAAGACCAAAAAGGTCATCGCCATGCTTGCGGCGGTCAATGCCGGCGAGAAGGCTTTGATAGTCACTGCGGAGAACGATCCGATCCTCATCAAGTCGGCGGCGAACATTCCGGGGGTGGCTACGGCGACCGTCAACACGATAAACGTCTATGACATCCTCAAGCACGGTTCGTTTGTGGCGACGAAGGCCGCCATCGAAAAGATCGAGGAGGTATATGCATAATGCGCACGGCCTACGATATCATCATAAAGCCGGTCATCACTGAGGCTTCCATGGACAACATGCAGAAGAAGAAGTACACCTTCAAGGTCATGAGTGATGCCAATAAGATCGAGATAAGAAAAGCCGTCGAAGAGCTTTTCGGCGTGAAAGTCGAGAAGGTAACGACGATAAGCATGAAGGCTAAACCGAAGCGTCTGGGCGTGCACTACGGCAGGACTTCAGCGTGGAAAAAGGCGATAGTCAAGCTCACCGAGGATTCCAAGACGATCGAATTCTTCGACAGCCTGATGTGATCGCGCGAAAGGAGAAAACACCGAAATGGCAATAAAATCATATAAGCCGACAACTCCGTCGAGACGACATATGACGGTTTCTGCTTTTGACGAGATCACCAAGAAGACGCCTGAGAAGTCGTTGCTTGCAGTCAAGAAGCAGAAGTCCGGTCGTAACAATCTCGGCCGCATAACCGTACGTCACAGAGGCGGCGGTAACAAGAAGAAATATCGTATCATTGATTTCCGCAGGCTCGGTACCAGCCCTGCGACGGTGCTCGGCATCGAATACGATCCCAACAGGACGGCAAACATAGCGCTTCTGCGTGACGAAAACGGCAAGAAGAGCTATATCATAGCTCCTGTCGGCATAAGCGTCGGAGATGTTCTGTATACCGGCGAGGGCGCCGATATAAAGCCGGGCAATGTTCTGCCCATCGCGAATATCCCCGTCGGTACCTATATTAATAACATTGAGCTTTACCCCGGCAAGGGTTCGCAGCTTGTCCGCGCAGCCGGTGCTGCCGCACAGCTCATGGCAAAGGAAAACGGCGTAGCTCAGGTAAGACTTCCTTCCGGAGAAGTGAGGATAGTGAGACTTGACTGCCGTGCCACGATAGGGCAGGTAGGCAACCTTGACCATGAAAACATCCACCTCGGTAAAGCCGGTAAGACACGTTATCTCGGCATCAGACCGACCGTCAGAGGTTCGGTCATGAACCCGGTCGATCACCCGCACGGCGGCGGCGAGGGCCGTTCGCCTATCGGCAGACCTTCACCCGTCACCCCGTGGGGCAAGCCCACGCTCGGTTATAAGACGAGAAAGAAGAAGAATCGCACCGATAAGTTCATAGTCAAGCGCAGAAATGCGAAATAAGGGAATGAAAGGAGAACGATAACATGAGCAGAAGCGTTAAAAAAGGCCCGTTTGTAGAAGCGAAGCTCTACAAGAGGATCGCCGATATGAACGCCAAGGGTGAAAAGAGAGTCATCAAGACCTGGTCGCGTTCCTCCACGATATTCCCGGAGTTCGTAGGACATACGATAGCCGTGCATGACGGCAGGAAGCATATACCGGTTTATGTAGTGGAAGACATGGTCGGCCACAAGCTCGGCGAGTTCGCACCGACCCGCACGTTCAAAGGTCACTCGGGTTCCAAGACCTCGAACACTTCCAAGTAAAGAGGGAGGACGAACAGATGGAAACAAAGATAGCGACAGCACATCTGCATCAGGTGCGCATCTCGCCCAGAAAGATAAAAGTAATACTTGACCTCATACGCAGCAAGGATGCCGCCACGGCAGCCGCCATACTCAAGACGACGAACAAGCTTGCCTGCGAGGACATCGGAAAACTGCTCAAGTCTGCTGTCGCCAATGCGACGCACAACTATGAGATGGATCCCGAGAGATTGTACGTCGCGCAGGCGTACGTCACGCCCGGATCGCTCAAGGGCATGAAGCGGATCATGCCGCGTGCCAAGGGCAGCGCGGACAGGATAGTCAAGCGTACCTCGCATGTGACGCTCGTGCTTAAAGAGAAAGAGTAAGGAGGCAAGCAACAATGGGACAGAAAGTTAATCCTCACGGTCTCCGTGTCGGCGTGATCAAGAACTGGGATTCGCGTTGGTTTGCAAAGGACGAAGTGTTCGGCGACACGCTCGTCGCGGACTATAAGCTCAGAAATTATCTGCTCGGCAAGCTCAAGCATGCCGGAGTTCCGAAAATAGAGATAGAGCGCGACAACAGCAGGCTCCGCGTTATCATCCATTGCGCCAAGCCGGGCATCATCATCGGCAGAGGCGGTGCGGAAATAGATAAACTTAAAGCGGACGTGGAGCGCTTCACGGGGATACCGTCCAGCGTGAACGTAGTAGAGATCAGACAGCCGGATCTCAATGCACAGCTGGTCGCGGAAAATATAGCGACACAGCTTGAGAAGCGCGTTTCTTTCAGACGTGCGATGAAGCAGGCGATAACGAGGACCATGAAGCTCAACGCGAAGGGCATCAAGGTAAAGGTTTCCGGTCGTCTCGGCGGTGCTGAGATAGCGCGCAGCGAGCACTATCATGAGGGCACGATACCCCTTCAGACGCTGAGAGCGGACATAGATTACGGTTTCAGTGAGGCAAACACCACTTACGGTAAGATCGGTGTGAAGGTCTGGATCTACAAGGGCGAGGTCCTCTCTGATGTCAAGCGTTCCACGGTCAGAGAAGAGCGTCCCGCAAGGGAAGAGCGTTCTTCGGGTCGTTCGCACGCGAGAGAAGGAGGAAAGAGAAATGTTAATGCCTAAAAGGGTCAAATACAGACGAGTGCAGCGCGGCAGACTGAAAGGAAAAGCCACGCGCGGAAACACCGTCACTCACGGCAGCTACGGCCTTGTCGCGCTTGAGCCGGCATGGATATCGAGCAACCAGATAGAGGCCGCCCGTGTCGCCATGACCCGTTATATAAAAAGAGGCGGTAAGGTCTGGATAAAAATATTCCCCGACAAGCCCATAACCGAGAAGCCTGCTGAAACGCGAATGGGTTCCGGTAAGGGCAGCCCCGAATACTGGGCAGCAGTCGTTAAACCGGGCAGAGTAATGTTCGAGATGGAGGGCGTCGCCGAGGATGTCGCCAGAGAGGCCATGAGACTTGCCGGTCACAAGCTGCCTATAAAGACAAAATTCGCCACGAAGGCTGAGCTGGAACAGGAGGCGCAGAAATGACCGCAAAAGAGATCAGGGCAAAGACACCCGAACAGCTCAATGAAGATCTCAAGGAGCTGAAGGATTCGCTTTACAAGCTTCGTTTCCAGCATTCGATAAACCAGCTTGACAATCCGCACAAAATTGTCGAGACGAAAAAGGATATCGCCCGGGTACTGACTGTCCTTCGTGAGAAGGAAATCAACGGCAACGCTTAGCTGAAAGGAGAGTACGAAGATGGAAGAGAGAAATCTTAGAAAGACCCGCACAGGTAAGGTTGTCAGCGATAAAATGGATAAGACGATCGTTGTTCTCGTTGAGGATAACGTCGTACACCCGCTCTACGGCAAGATAGTCAGGAAGAGTGTGCGGTTCAAGGCGCACGACGAAAACAATGAGGCCGGCGAGGGCGATAAGGTCATGATAATGGAAACAAGACCGCTTTCGAAGGATAAACGGTGGCGTCTTGTGAAAATAATCGAGAAAGCTAAATAAGCCGGGGAGGGAACACAATGATACAGCAACAGTCATTCATGAAGGTTGCCGATAACACCGGAGCGAAAGAGCTTATGTGCATTCGTGTCCTCGGCGGTACCGGCAGAAGATATGCCGGCGTCGGCGACGTGGTCGTGGCGTCGGTGAAGAAGGCAGCACCGGGCGGCGTCGTCAAAAAGGGCGAAGTCGTAAAGGCTGTCATCGTGAGAACGGTGAACAGCATCCGCAGACCGGACGGTTCATATGTCAGGTTCGACGAAAACGCAGCCGTCATCATCAAAGAAGACAAGAACCCGAGGGGCACTCGCATCTTCGGGCCGGTGGCGAGGGAACTGAGAGACAAGGATTACATCAAGATACTCTCACTCGCACCGGAAGTTGTCTGAGCGGAGGTGTAAGGAATGAGCAGCCAGAATAAAATGCATGTCAAGACAGGCGACCTTGTGGTCGTCGTCAGCGGCAAGAACAATTACAGGAACGCCAAGAAAAACGGCAACATCAAGGCCATCGGCAAGGTGTTGCAGACCTCGCCCAAGGAGGGCAAGGTGATCGTCGAAGGCGTGAATATGGTAAAGAAGCATGTAAAGCCCAGAAAACAGGGCGAGGCCGGCGGTATCGTCGAGGCAGAGGGCGCCATGTACGCGTCGAAGGTCATGCTCTATTGCCCCAAGTGCCAGAAAGGCGTCAGAGTGTCGCACAAGGTGTCGGAGACGGGCGAAAAGATCCGCGTCTGCAAGACACCCGGCTGCGGCGAGATACTCTGACAGGGAGGTTGAAAAATGGCAGCAAGACTTAAAGAATACTATAAGAACGAAGTTGCTTCCGAGCTCATGAAGAAGTTCGGATATAAGAGTCCGATGGAGATACCGAAGTTGGTAAAGATAGTGGTCAACGTCGGTTCCGGCGAGATCAAGGACAATCCGAAGGCGCTTGACGCTATAATAAACGACCTCAGCCTCATTACCGGACAGCGCCCGGTGGCAACTATTGCAAAGAAATCCGTATCAAACTTCAAGCTGCGTGCCGGTTCCAAGATCGGCGCTAAGGTGACGCTGCGTGACGAGAGGATGTATGTCTTCGCGGATAAGCTTTTCAACGTCGACCTTCCCCGCGTCAGAGACTTCAAGGGAATCAATCCTAATTCCTTTGACGGCAGGGGCAATTATTCGCTGGGGCTGAAGGAACAGCTGATATTCCCCGAGATCGAGTACGACAAGATCGACAAGATCAGAGGCATGGATATCGTGTTTGTAACGACCGCCAGGAGCGACGAGGAAGCACGGGCACTGCTCACGCTTCTCGGAGCACCGTTCGCAAAAGACTAAGGGGGATAAAGCAGATGGCAAAGAAATCAATGAAGCTCAAGCAGCAGAAAACTCCCAAGTTTTCCACCCGTAGATACAACAGATGCAAGATCTGCGGACGTCCCCATGCGTATCTCCGCAAGTACGGCATTTGCCGTATATGCTTCCGGAACCTTGCCTATAAGGGCGAGATACCCGGCGTGAAAAAAGCGAGCTGGTAAGCCGGAAGGAGGATAAAAATGCAAGTTACAGATGTAGTGGCGGATATGCTGACGAGGATCAGAAACGCCAACTCCGCAAAGCACGAAACGGTCGACGTACCTGCTTCCAATCTCAAGAAGGCTATTGCACAGATTCTTCTTGATGAAGGTTATATAAAGGCGTTCGAGCTTATCGAGGACAACAAGCAGGGTATCATCAGGATAACACTGAAGTACGGTGCCGGCAAAACGAGGATAATTCAGGGTCTTCGCAGAGTTTCGAAGCCCGGTCTGAAGATATACGCGGCGTCCGCGGACATTCCGAAGGTACGCAACGGACTCGGTATAGCGATCATTTCAACGTCCAAGGGCATCATGACCGATAAAAAGGCACGCAGCGAGCACGTCGGCGGCGAAGTGCTTGCGTTCGTGTGGTAACAGGAGGTACGGAAGAAATGTCAAGAATAGGCAGAAAGCCGATCAATGTACCTTCCGGCGTTACGGTTGATATCACGGCGGATAATACCGTGACTGTCAAGGGCCCGAAGGGCACACTTACACAGACACTGCGCCCGGAGATGACCGTGCGTAAGGAAGGCGACGCCGTTCTCGTAGAACGTCCTTCGGACGAAAAGCTTTACAGGTCGCTCCACGGCCTCACACGTACGCTTGTGGCGAACATGGTAGAGGGCGTAACGTCCGGATTTTCCAAAGAGCTTGAGATAAACGGTGTCGGATACAAAGCGGCGAAGCAGGGTAAAACGCTTGTGCTGAACGTCGGGCATTCACACGCGATCAACATACCGGAACCCGCCGGGATAGTGATAGATGTGCCGAATCCCAACAAGATCGTCGTGACCGGTGCCGACAAGCAGGCCGTCGGTCAGCTTGCGGCGGAGATTCGCTCCAAGCGTCCGCCCGAGCCGTACCTCGGAAAAGGCATCAAGTATGCCGACGAGCGTATAAGACGTAAGGCCGGAAAAGCCGGCAAGAAATAGGAAGGGAAGTGACATTCAGCTATGTTTACTCGTGCAGACAGCAACAAACAGCGTCTTAAGAGACATAAGAGGATCAGAGCCAAGATATCCGGCACAGCGGAGCGTCCGCGCCTTTCCGTGTATCGTTCCGAGCAGAACATTTACGTTCAGGTCATTGACGATACTGTCGGAAGAACACTGGTGTCAGCTTCCAGCGTAGAAAAAGAGTTCGGAAAAGAAGGCGGCAACATTGAGAGCGCCAAAAGAGTTGGCAAACTTGTTGCAGAGAGAGCGGCAGCAGCCGGCATCGAAGAGGTTGTCTTCGACAGGGGCGGCTACCTTTTCCACGGTCGCGTGAAAGCGCTTGCGGAAGCGGCACGCGAAGCGGGCCTTAAATTTTAGCGGAGGAAGACAATGGCTAACAGTAAAATAGATTACACCACGCTCGACCTTAAAGAGGACGTCGTCGATACGAGACGAGTCTCAAAGACCGTCAAGGGCGGCACCATCAAGCGTTGGGCTTCCGTCGTCGTGGTAGGCGACGAGAACGGCCATGTCGGTTACGGCCTGGGCAAAGCCGCAGAGGCTCAGGAAGCCATTCGCAAGGCAATGGACGAGGCGAGAAAGAATATCATCACGGTTCCGATCGTCGGTACGACTATCCCTCATGAGGTTACCGGCGTGTTCTGCGCCGGCGAGATCCTTCTGAAGCCGGCAGCGCCCGGTACCGGTATCATTGCGGGCGGCACGGTTCGTAAGGTGCTGGAGAAGGCCGGCATACGCGACATTCGCTCAAAGTCACTTCGTTCGAACAATAAGATCAACGTTGTGAAGGCTACATTCGAGGCGCTCAAGCAGCTCCAGACTGTGGAAGATGTGGCACGTACCCGCGGCATCGCCCCCGAGAATGTGAGATAGGAGGCGTCGTCATGGAAAAAATCAAAGTAACACTTGAAAAGAGTCTTATAGGCCGCAAAAAGAACCATATCGAAACTGCAAGATCACTGGGTCTGAAGAAGATAGGCGACAGTACAGTCGTTGAAAAGAACGATGCCATTGACGGCAAGCTCTTTCTGATATCGTACCTGGTAAAGGTCGAAGCAGCCGAGTAAGAAGGGGAGGAAAAACAAATGAAGCTTCACGAGCTTACACCGGCACCCGGTTCTGCGCGGAAGCCGTACCGTAAGGGCAGAGGCGCCGGCAGCGGCAACGGCAAAACCGCAGGACGCGGCCACAAGGGACAGAATGCGCGTTCTGGCGGCGGGGTCAGACCCGGCTTTGAAGGCGGTCAGCTCCCGATATACAGACGTCTTCCGAAACGCGGATTTACCAATCATTTTGCCAAGGAATACAGCGTTGTCAACATCGAAGCACTGAACAGATTTGAGAACGGCAGTGTTGTAGACGTGGAAACGCTCACTCAGGCAGGCTTGATAAATGCCGTCAAAGACGGAATCAAAATTCTCGGTAGCGGAGATATAACCAAAAAGCTTACCGTCAAGGCCAACATTTTTTCGGCGAGTGCCAAGGAAAAAATTGAAGCCGCAGGCGGAAAGGCTGAGGTGGTATAATGTTTGAGACATATAAGAACGCATGGAAACTGCCTGACCTCAAGAAGAAAATACTGTTCACACTCTTTATATTGGTGCTGTTCAGGATAGGATCAGTCATCCCGGTGCCGTTCGTCGACAGCCAGTCGCTTCAGGCGATGTTCTCAAGCGGCGGCGAATATGCGGGCTCGCTCCTTGCGTACTTTAACACACTCAGCGGCGACGCTTTTTCGAAAGCCACGATTTTTGCGCTGTCGATATCGCCGTACATTACCTCATCGATCATAATCCAGCTTCTGACCATAGCTATACCGGCACTGGAGAAGCTGCAGAAATCAGGTCCCCAGGGACAGAAAAAGATCGCGACCATAACGCGTTTCGTGACAGTCGGTCTTGCGCTCGTGATGGCAATAGGATACTATGTCACTCTGCGCAATCAGGACGTTCTTTTTGACGAGAGCGTGTGGTCCGGATTTGTAATAGTTTCGGCGTTCGTATGCGGCTCGTCGATAGTGATGTGGCTTGCCGAAAAGATCAACGACGGCGGAATAGGCAACGGTATCTCCATAATATTGTTTGCCAGCATCGTTTCACGCGGACCGACAATGCTCATAAACGCCATCGAGATGGTTCGTACACAAGCGCTCGCATGGTGGCTGTTACTGATCATCGCAGTCGTTATGATTGCCGTCATAGTGTTCGTGGTGTTCATGACCAATGCAGAAAGACGTCTTCCTGTCCAGTATGCAAAGAAGGTCGTCGGCAGAAAGATGTACGGCGGCATGAGTACGCATCTTCCGATAAAGCTTAATATGAGCGGCGTCATGCCGATCATTTTTGCCAACTCGATAATGATGCTGCCCGCGACGCTTGCTTTGATCTTCCCGCCGAGCAGCGGATCTCTTTGGGATAGATTTGTCAATCTTTTCAAAACTACGGGTGCGCTGTATTCGATAGGGACGTTTATACTCATAATACTGTTCGCATATTTTTACCTTATGATCTCGTTCAACCCGATCGAGGTCGCGAATAACCTCCAGAAGAATGGCGGGACAATACTGGGATACAGACCGGGTATGCCGACTGCCATGTATATCAAGAAGGTGCTCAACAGAGTGACGCTGATAGGCGCGTTTTTCCTCGGCGTTATAGCGGTTTTCCCCGCTGTCGTCGCAGCATTCAACGCCAATCTCTCGTATCTGGCATTCGGAGGCTCATCACTGCTGATCGTTGTCGGTGTCGTACTTGAGACGACGAGGGATCTTGAGAGCCAGATAACCATGCGCCATTACAAGGGCTTCCTTGACTGATGGGGTGAAGACAAATGAAGATAATCTTTTTCGGCCCTCCCGGTGCGGGTAAGGGCACACAGGCGGAGATCGTCAGCCGCAGACTTTCGATACCGACTCTCTCGACCGGAAACGCTCTGAGAGAGGCGGTTAAGGAAGGAACGGAGATGGGAGTGCAGGCGCGTTCCTACATGGAAAGCGGCAAACTCGTACCGGACTCTGTCGTTATAGGAATAATCAAGGATCGTATAGCACAGCCTGACTGTGCAAACGGGTTCATTCTCGACGGATTCCCCCGTACGATTTCTCAGGCGGAAGCGCTTGACGAGATGGGTGTGGCGATAGACGCCGTCCTGTCTCTTGAGGTGAGCGACGATGCGATAGTGGAGCGCATGAGCGGCAGACGTACTTGCCCGGCTTGCGGAGCCACATATCATGTCAGCTTTAATCCTACGGCGGACAATGTGCACTGCGACAAGTGCGGCGCAGAGCTCACAATACGTAAAGACGACGATCCGGATGTGGTGCGCAGCAGACTTGCGGTGTACCACAGCGAGACGGAACCTCTCGCGGCATTCTACGAATCAAAGGGATTGCTCAGAAGAGTGGCCGGTCAGGATAAAGTCGAAGATACCACGGCACTGGTGCTCAAGGCGCTCGGTATATGATATATATCAAAAGTCATTCGGAAATAAACGCCATGCGCGAAGCCGGCCGGATAGCGGGCAACGCGCTGGCGTATGCCGGGACGCTCATAACAGAGGGCATGACCACACATCAACTTGATACGAAGATACGCGAATTCATTACTTCGCATGGGGCGAAACCGTCGTTTCTTCATTACGCAGGGTTTCCCGCTTCCGCTTGTATAAGCGTAAACGAAGAAGTAATCCACGGTATACCTTCATCGAGGGTGCTGAAGAACGGCGACATAGTAAAAGTGGATGTGGGAGCGTTCTACAAAGGGTACCATGGCGATACGGCGGCTACCTTTCCTGTCGGTGAAATAAGCCAGGAGGCAAAAAAGCTTATCAGCGTGACGCGTCAGGCGTTTTTTGAGGGCGCCGCGGCGGCGGTTGAAGGCAACAGGATAAGCGACGTATCGCGTGCGGTGGAGGCTTGCATAAAAGCAGGCGGATATACCGCAGTGAGGGATTATGTCGGACACGGCGTCGGACGTGATCTTCACGAGGATCCGCAGGTTCCGAATTATGCCGGTGAATCGGCAAGAGGATGGCGAATAAGAAACGGTATGACATTTGCCATAGAACCGATGGTCAATGAGGGGACATGGCGGGTGGAAACTTTGAAAAACAACTGGACAGTGGTGACGCTGGACGGCAAACTGTCGGCGCATTATGAACACACGATAGCAGTCACGGACGACGGCGCGGTGATACTCACCGAACCGGACGGTGGCTGTGTCTGACAGCCGATATGGAAACAGGCAATTTGGTTTTGTCGCTCGCAGGCAAGGACAAAGGCAGGCTGCTGACGATAGTGGGCAGCGCAAAAGAAGGATATGTGCTTGTGGCGGACGGTAAACTGCGAAGGCTTTGCAAACCCAAGCTGAAGAAGCTAAAGCACCTTGCCCCGTGGGGCGACGGTGCGGGATGGTCCCCCGAGGAGATGCCGCAAACTGATCGGTCACTGCGAAAGCAGCTTGCACAGATGCGGCGTAACAAGGGTATCGGCGAAGAGAAGGAGTGATTTGTTTGCCGAAGGACGACGTGATCGAATTCGAGGGCGTAGTCACCGAAGTGCTGCCCAACACAGTTTTTAAGGTAAAGCTTTCCAACGGGCATATGGTAACCGCACATATATCCGGGAAAATGAGATTGAATTTCATCAGGATCCTGCCGGGTGACAAGGTAACCGTGGAGGTCTCGGTTTATGACCTGACAAAAGGAAGGATCACATTCAGGGCCAAATGAGCCACAGGGAGGATATGTAATGAAGGTCAAACCGTCAGTTAAAAAGATCTGCGAAAAATGCAAGATCATCAAGCGCAAGGGGAAAGTCATGGTCATCTGTGAGAACCCCAAGCACAAGCAGAAACAAGGGTAAGAAAGAGGTGTAATAATGGCACGTATTTCAGGTGTTGATATCCCGAACGAGAAACGAGTAGAGATCGGGCTTACCTATATTTACGGCATAGGCCGCAGCCGCTCCAACGAGATACTGAAGAAGACCGGTGTCAACCCGGACACCCGTTGCAAGGATCTGAGCGAAGCGGAAGTTGCCAAGCTTCGTGAGGTCATCGAGAACGAATATATCGTGGAAGGCGATCTTCGCCGCGAAGTGGCTATGAACATCAAGAGAATGGTCGAGATCGATTGCTATCGCGGGATCAGGCACAGAAAGGGACTGCCTGTGAGAGGACAGCGCACCAAGACGAACGCGAGAACCCGTAAGGGTCCGGTAAAGACCATCGCGAACAAGAAGAAATAACAGGAGGAGCAATACTTCGATGGCTAAGGCACAAAATAAGCGCGTGACCGTCAGGAAACGCCGCGAGCGCAAGAATATTGAAAAGGGTGCGGCACACATCCGTTCGAGCTACAACAATACCATCGTAACGATCACCGACACCATGGGCAATGCGCTGTCGTGGGCATCGGCCGGCGAGCTTGGTTACAGGGGCTCGCGCAAGTCGACTCCGTTTGCAGCACAGATGGCAGCCGAGACGGCGGCAAAAGCGGCGATGGAGCACGGACTTAAGACGGTCGAGGTGTTCGTAAGAGGTCCCGGACCCGGAAGAGAAGCGGCGATAAGAGCGCTCCAGGTGGCCGGACTTGACATCACGCTGATAAAGGACGTCACTCCGATACCGCATAACGGCTGCAGACCGCCCAAGAGAAGACGCGTTTGACGCGCCGAGAAAAACAGGAGGAAGAAACAAATGGCAAGATACACAGGTCCTTCGTGCAGACTCTGCCGCAGAGAAGGCACCAAGCTCTTTCTTAAGGGAGAGAAATGCTATTCCGATAAATGTCCGCAGCTCAAGAGGGCGTCGATGCCCGGACAACACGGTGCTGCGAATGGCAGGAGACGTGTCAAGGAATACGGATTGCAGCTTCGTGAGAAGCAGAAGGCCAAGAGATATTACGGTATCTTAGAGAAGCAGTTTAAAAACTACTTTGTCACCGCCGACAGAAAAGAAGGGCAGACCGGTGAAAACCTGCTCGTGCTCGTCGAGCGCAGATTCGACAATGTAGTGTACAGGATGGGCATGGCTGAGAGCCGCAAAGAGGCAAGGCAGCTGGTGCTCCACGGACACTTCCGCATAAACGGCAAGAAGGCGGACATACCGTCGATGCTCCTCAAACAGGGCGATGTTATCACTCTGAGAGATGAGAGCCGCAAGTCGGAGAAATTTAAATCGCTTATCGAAGGTATCGGCACGAAGAGTGTTCCGAAGTGGCTTGAGGTCGACAAGGAAACGGCTACGGCAAAGGTAGTGGCATTGCCTACGAGAGAAGACGTAGACTTTCCGTTCGAAGAGCATCTCATCGTCGAGTTGTATTCCAAGTAATACGGTCGGATGGGCACAAACAGGCACTGTAAGTGCCGGAAAGGAACGCAGGCCAAATGATAGAAATAGAAAGACCCAATATTATCACCGCAGAGCTCAGCGAGGATGGTCGCAAAGGCAGGTTTATTATCGAGCCGCTTGAGCGCGGATACGGTATCACTCTCGGTAATTCGTTGCGCCGTGTGCTTCTCAGCTCGCTTCCGGGCGTGGCAGCGACGCAGATCAAGATCGACGGCGTGCTGCATGAGATATCCACAGTACCCGGTGTGAAGGAAGACGTGACTGAGATCGTGATGAACGTGAAGGGTATCGTGGCGAAACTTCACAGTCAGGGTTCAAAGACGGTGGTTATAGACGTCAGAGGCGGCTGCACCGTTACCGCCGGTGACATCCAAACGGACGCTGACATCGAGATACTTAATCCCGATCATCATATAGCAACCGTTGAAGAGGGCTATCCGTTCTATATGGAGATCACATTCGGCAGGGGCAGAGGATACGTCTCTTCCGATAAAAACAAGCAGATGGCTCCGCCGGTCATAGGCGTTGTGTTCACTGATTCGATCTTCACGCCGGTTTACAATGTAAGTTACAGCGTTGAAGATACCCGTGTCGGAAATATCACGGACTTTGACAAGCTGACGCTTGAGGTGCTGACCAACGGCACCATAAGCGCCAAGGAGGCCGTTTCGCTGGCGGCGAAGATATTGAGCGAGCACCTTTCACTGTTTATCGATCTTTCTGATGAGGCGAAGAATACAGAGATCATGGTCGACCGCGAGGAAACGATCAAGGAAAAAGTGCTTGAAATGACGATAGAAGAGCTTGATATGTCGGTCAGGTCGTTCAACTGCCTCAAGAGGGCGGGGATCGACACTGTGGAGGACCTTATCAACAAGACCGAAGAGGACATGATGAAGGTCAGAAACCTCGGCAAGAAATCGCTTGAGGAAGTCATAAACAAGCTCGAGTCGCTCGGTCTGGAGCTCAAGCCCAGCGAGGAGTAAGCGCCCTAAAAATCTACAAGGAGGAGCAATCATGCCCGGAACAAGAAAATTGGGCAGAAAGACTGACCACAGGATGGCGATGCTTAAAGGTCTGGTCACCATTCTGCTCGAAAAGGGAAAACTTGAAACAACTGTTACAAGAGCAAAGGAAGTCAGCGCTCTTGCAGATAAAATGGTTACGCTCGGCAAAGCGAATACGCTTGCCGCACGGCGTCAGGCACTTGCATTCATCACGAGGGAGGATGTTGTCGTAAAGCTTTTTGACAGCATTGCTCCGCTCTACACAGAGAGAAACGGCGGTTACACCCGTGTGCTCAAGCTGGGTCCCCGCAGAGGTGACGGTGCCGAGATGGCGCTTATAGAGATGGTGGATGCCGCGTCGCTCTATGCACCTCTGAGCAAGAAGGAGCAGCGCGAAAAGGATAAAGCCGACATAAAGGCTGCAAAAGAGGCCGAAGCGAAGAAGAAGGAAGACTCCAAGTCTGAGGCTAAGGAGACGGAACAGACAGCGGAACCCGCAGCCGAGCAGGAGCCGACCGCGGATGAGCAGAGTGCCGAGCAGTAAGACTTACTTGCATTTTAAGAAGCACTTCCGACAAACGCAATAATCAAACAGACCCGCAGATATTTCGGTATCAACGGGTCTGTTTTTGTTTTTCAAGTCTGTGGATCTGAAATTCAGGAAACTGTTATATATGACGCAAAAGAATATCCGGTTATGCCCTGATAACTTACGGAGTACCACTCTCCGGAACGTGCGAGCACCTCAACGGTTGCCCCGTTGGGGATCTGACCTATTATGTCACCGTTCAGAGACGGTTCGTTGCGAATGTTCAGTCTGCCGCCCTGAGTGTGTACCACGCCGGTACGCACCTGCGGATCTACGAATTCCACACCCAAGAATTCAGCGGCAGATTGTGAAAGATTTCTGGCGATGAGCCGGATGTTGTTTTTGATCCATTCGGCGTCTTCAGGATTGTCGTGGTATGCAAGTTCGACAAGTACGGCGGGAGCGTCGGTGTAACGAAGCTCGGCAAACGTGGTGTTGGGCATTTCACGGACGGCCGAAGGGTCATAGTATATCTCTCGGAGCCCGTCGGCAAAGATAGTTGCAGCCCGCAGGCTCTGTTTGCTTGGAGCATAGTAGTATACGTCGCTGCCGCTCAGCAGACCGGCAAGTGATTCGGGACCTGCGTTGGAATGGATCGCCAGATGCAGTCCATAGTTCCCTTCGTTCGATTGGCGAACGACCTCGTTTACGGTCATGTCGGGCGAATTGCGAGTGAAGCTGATCCCCGAAGCGAGCAGATACGGTTCCATCGCATCTGCAATGAGATTCATATAATATTCCTCGCTGCCGCTGTTGTCATAATATTTGTTGTATTCCTGTGTGGAAGGGCTGAGATACAGAGAAGCCATTTGATTCACCTCGTCTTAGTATATGCCGCACCGGCTTTGAGTGCGACGGCGCAGCGGGCAAATCCTCTCAGCCTTCCGTCATTCGAATCGCAGAGCCGCTCTCCGCTTTTAATAAGTCCTGCAATCGAATCGCTGTCGGCATGATCAAGTCCTATACGCGGCTCGTCGTCAATATCTATGCGTAAATAGTTGTCCGATCCCTTGAAAAGATGGCGGAGCTGGTAATCAACAGCCTGCGATTGGGCACAGAACATGGAGTCAAGCAGTGAATAAGCCCATTTGAAAAGTCCGTAACCTCCGGGCGGACCTTCAAGACTGACGGAAGAGCGTATATTGCCCAAAGAAAGAAAAAGAAGCGGTTCGCTGCCGTAAAGTTTATGCGCCTCAACATATGCGCATACGGCGGGGTTATTCGCGTAAAGCCCACCGTCTGCGAGCAGTTTGTGTGTGTCATCGACAGATGTTATCGATGCCGGTGGGAAGTACACGGGAGCCGCCGACGTTGCGAGTGCCGCATCGGCAACACGGTAGTCACGGCGTTCGCTCAGCGAGGCGCTGTGGGTGTTGAAAAAGAAGCAGCGCCCATGCTCCATGTCGAAAGCGGTGAGCATCAGTTCTCCTCCAAGCTCTGAGAATTTCACGTCGCCGAAAAGCCCGTAAAGTGTTTTTTTCAGAGCGGAGGAAGAATACTTAGGGCGCAGCAGACCCTGTCTGAGCGGTGAGCGACGGAACACACGTTTTGACATTCCGGCGAAAATCTCTGTTATTTCCGAGGCGGATCGGGGTCGTCCGTCTTTTTCGGGACAAAGATATGCAGCGGCGAGGATCCCGCCGGCACTCGTGCCGGCAAACAGGTCGAAAAAATCGCAGAGACGTGAATCCGGGTTACCTGAAATTTCGGCGAGATATCGTTCAAGGCGTTGCGCCACGACCGCGCTTATAAGCGCCCTTACTCCGCCGCCGTCGATTGATAATATGGTTTTCATATCATATCATATGCCGCAAGCAAAATATGAGTTCCGCGTGCTCTGCAAAACGGCGCTGTCCGTTTTGTGTGTTCATAATAAGTGCTATTGACAACATTGCGGGACGATGATATCATTATGTGGTAAAACCGGTCGGTTTTACAGCACGTGCACCGGATGTTGACTGATGCCGAAAGCGGGAGAAGCAGGTAAAATGGTGCCTTGATGCGTTGCTTCCCGGCTTAAAAGCAAATTTAAGGAGTGGTGATATGAGGGAGCTTTCAATCAGCGCGGATAATGTCGATGTGCCTTTTTCGCCCTCTTTTGTGACCGTCTATACCAATCCCGCGGAGAGCGTCAGAGTGATATCTGCGGCGGAAAACAAGCTCAGTGAAGCGGAATTGCTGGTGTTTGACGGCTCGGGTGTGCTGACGGAGGCGGGCGGAAGACTGATAGCTGCGCCCGATAACGCATTGGGCAGCCCCCAGCGTTCGCTCTGCGTTCCGCCGGGCGGGTTTGCGGTGGCGTTTGCAGGACACGACGGGCTTTCCGAATGTAAGGAAGCCGCACTTGAGGGCGCCGTGATCTACAATTCCACCATGTCCGTAATATTTGAAATGCACGGTGCGTTTGAGCCTCAGAGCCGCCGGATCGTCGTGCGTTACGATGACGGATCCCGGTGCGAAACTGCGCAAAAATGGCTTTTTGTCGGCAACAGTGCTACGTATTTCAACGGAACACCGATAAAATTCAGGGGGTTGCTGCGCGCTGCCGGCGCGGAGATCACGGCATATTACTGTACGTTCGGCGGCGTCGGCCTTTCTGATTTTGCAGAACCCGCAGGACGATGTGGGAAAGCACTTCGTACGGCATTGGAGGCTCACCGCTACGACAACGTGGTATTGCAGGACGTTGCATCGGCTTCGTTCGATGATACGGCGGCGGCTGTTGAGGCGATATTGCCTCTGATCACCGAAAACGGTGCAAAGCCGTTGCTTTATATGCGACCGGAGGCGTCTCTTGCCCGTGTTGCCGACGGTGCCCGAAGACTGTCGGAGATTTACACCGTACTTTCGAAACGGTTTTCAATCACCGTTGCTCCGGCGGCTTTGGCTTTTTCCGATTATTCACTCAGGCACTGCGGTGCGCGCAGACTGTATGCCGATGATGATTCGCATCCGTCTGCCGCAGGCAGCTATCTTATTGCCTGCACGTGGCTGAACTCGTTCTGCAGGACGGCTTCTTGCGGGAATAATTATACCGCGGGGCTTGAGGACGCGAAGGAACTTCAGAGAACAGCCGATTTGACCTGCGTCGAGTATTTTAAAAACATTGAGTGAGGGATCAGTATGAAATTTTCAGAAATGAAGTATGTCAGACCCGATATGGAGCAAATGGGCACCGAAATAAAGGAGCTTACGCACCGTTTGACGGACGCGTGTGATTACGAATGTGCGCTCACCGTTTTCAAAGAGGCGCAGGAGCTTTTTGACCGCCTTGAAACTGCTGCGGCTCTGGCATATGTCCGCCACACTATCGATACCCGGGATGAATTTTATGATTCCGAAAACACGTTTTTTGACGAAGAGCTTCCCAAATTGCAGCCGTTGGTACAAGAGTTTTCGCTCGCGCTCTATTATTCCGAATTCCGCGGAGATTTTGAAAAGCAGTTCGGAAGCTTGTATTTTACCAATATCGAGCTGGCGCTGAAGTGCTTCAAGCCTGAGATAGTGCCGATGATGCAGGAGGAGAACCGTCTCGTAAGTGATTACGCCAAGCTCATTGCCTCTGCACAGATAGAGTTTGAAGGCGAAAAGCGCACGCTTTCTCAGTTGACGCCTTTTAAGCAGAGCCCTGACGATATTTTGCGCCGCGCCGCATGGCGTGCGGAGGGCGAATGGTATTCTGCCCATTCACAGGAGCTTGACAAACTTTATGACGAGCTTGTAAAGGT
>URSI01000004.1 GCA_900550505.1 uncultured Eubacteriales bacterium | reverse complement strand
TATGTTTTATACACTTCTCCTATGGTATTTACTTGATATAATATTTCTGCATTTGGTACGTCTGTTTCTAAATAAATCGTTGCTATTCCATTATTCCATACCGTTTCTCCTTTTTGTTTCTTTTCGGACAGCCGCAGAGCTCCTACCGGTCATTTGCATATAACGACCTCATTCCCGACAGACGCTGAGCTCACGCGCTACGGAAGCATCACAGCCGGTAAAGGGGTCTTATAAGTAAACGTACGGTACCCCCGCAGCTTTCCGTATTAAAACCCTATGTTCCGGGATTTTAATCCGCCATATCAGCCGACAGCTCGGAACAGCGCAATACCCGCGTGGCTTTTTCCGCCGTAAGACGCCTGAGCTCATCGACCTTTGCCGCCATATCGGCAAGGTATCCGGGATCCTTTATCGATCCGAGATTTATCCTGACGTTCAACAGCGCACCGAAAACCGCATCACGCGCGAGCAATGCGCAAACGATCGCGTCGCTCGCCGCAGAGGGATTGCCGTGCTCGAGCACGGTGCGCGCCATGTCCAAAACCTCAGACGCAGTAGCCGCCGTCTCCAGCGGCACCGCCGCCGCCGTCTTCAGCGCAGCCTGTATCGCCTCGCTGCGCACTTTGCGTTCCGCGTCCGTGGACTTGGGCATGGAAAACGCCTTCATGCACCCGTTAAAGCTGTCGGTGTCGCGCTGCATACATTCGAGCAGCTTCATACGGCACTCGCGAGCCTTTGCACCGGTGCGTGCCATCTCTTCGGCAACATCAATATATTTTTCGCCGCTCGTCAAACAAGCCACCATCTCCGCGAGCGCACAGGCGAGCGCACCGGCAAGCGCCGAAACGCTTCCGCCGCCCGGTGCCGGAGAACGTGAAGCCGTTTCCTCCAAAAACCGTCCGACCGTCAATTCACTCAGCATATTCACAGCATCCTGCTTTCCAGCACCTGATCCGGCGAAAAATTTTCAAGCTGCAGGTAATACTCGGCGCAGTCCGTCAGAGCCTGCATCGGGATCAGCCCGACCAGCTCGCTGCCGACTATGCTGACACCGTAGCGGCGGCATTCCGTCCTTATGGCCTCTACTACGCGGTATATCGCTGTCTTGCGGTAATCTGTGAGATTCATAGACACCTGAACTATGCCGCGTTCCTTCAGCTCCACCGGCAGCGCTTTGCAATATCTGAATCCGCCGTCAATGTGTCTTACGGCATGGACGATACTGCGTGCGATATCCATATTGTCAGTGGAAAGGTTTACGTTGAAGGCGACCAGCGGCGCTCTGGCGCCTATCGCCGTCGCACCTCCGGTAGGATGTATGGTCTCCGGACCGAAGTCGGGAGCCCACATCGCACGGTCTTTCATCTTCTCCGCCATACCCTCAAACTGTCCCTTGCGCACATCGGCAAGATTGACTCTGTGCGGTGCCGACGCGGACTGTTCATAAAGGAACACCGGCAGCGAACATTTTTCCGCCGCCTCGCGCGCCACTTCCTTTGCAAGCGCGTCCGCTTCCTCCATCGTCGCACCGCGCAGCGGAATGAAAGGAACCACATCCACGGCCCCCACCCGCGGGTGCTGACCCGTATGTACGTTCAGGTCGATCAGCTCGAGCGCCTTGCCTATGGAGGCTACCACCGCGGCTTTCAGCGGTTCACGCTCGCCTATCACCGTGACAACGCTCCTGTTATGATCGCTGTCGGATGAATAATCGAGCAGCTTGACGCCTTTGACGCCCCTGAAGCAATCGACTATTTTCTCTATCTTATCCGCATCGCGTCCCTCGCTGTAATTGGGCACACACTCAAACATTATAAACCCTTTCTCCCTTCTTGAACACGGATTTTACAAGGTTAACTCCCGAAAAATAAGGCAGCATGTGACGTCTTTCGCAATCGAACACGGCAAAATCCGCTTGCTTTCCCGGTTCTATACTGCCCACCCGGTCAGACACCCCGCACGCCGCGGCAGCGTTCACGGTGATCGCCGTCAGTGTTTCGTCAACGCTCATCTTCATGTATATACAGCACAGCGCGATAAGCAGCGGAACGCTGTACGAGCAGCAGCTGCCGGGGTTGAAATCGCTCCCGGCGGCGACTATTGCTCCGGAATCGATCAGTTCACGCGCCGGCGCGTACGGCTCCGAAAGGCAGAACGCCGTCAACGGCAAAACAGTCGCAACGGTATCTGAATGTGCAATCGCAGCCATGTCCCCGGCGCTGATCTTCAGAAGATGATCCACAGACACCGCGCCGAGCCTCGCACCGAGTCCCGCGCCTCCGAGACACGTCATCTCGTCGGCGTGCAGCTTCAGCAGCAAGCCCTCCCGCCGCGCGGCGAGGAGATACCGCTCCGACTGCTCAAGGTCAAATACACCGGCTTCGCAGAACACATCCGCAAAGACCGCCATGCCGGAACGCGCCGCCGCAGGGATGCTGGATTCACGGCAATAATCGATATACCCGTCCGCCGTCATGCCTTCGGGCACCGCGTGTGCGCCCATGAAAGTCGGGACGGTCTCTACGCTCTGCAGCTCTCCCAGCCGCTTCACGGCACTGAGCTGACGCAGTTCGGTGTCCGTATCAAGCCCGTATCCGCTTTTCACCTCACAGGTCGTCACGCCCATCGAGAGCATACGTTTCAGGTGCGGCAGCGCACCGGCGACGAGCGCATCCTCGTCTGCCGTTCGCGTAGCCCGCACTGTCGAGGCTATTCCCCCGCCCTGCCGCATGATCTCCATATATCCGTCGCCGCTCAGTCTGCGCAAAAACTCTTCCGAACGCTCTCCGCCGAACACGGCATGGGTATGAGGATCCACGATCCCCGGAGTTACAAGCGCACCGCCCAGATCCGCAACACTGTCGTAATCCGCGGCAGTCAGCAGCTCATCTTTTCTGCCCACCGCGGTAAAAATCCCGTCGCTTACGGCGAACGCACCGTCAGATATCACGCCGGTATCGTTCATCGCACGGCCTCTCTTCACTCCGCCCGCCGACGTGACGAGCTCGCCGATACCGGTATACAGCACCGTGCTCATCTGAAAAAGCTCTCAGTCAGCGCGCTGTCCGCAAGCTCCGGCAGCGTGATGCAATCGTCCGTCGTGCGGTTGTACTCGCCGGCGGTCTCCATGGCGCCGCCGCAGCGGGCCCAGCTGCGTCTGGCAACGCCTATCATGGTATCCCACATCACGGCCTTACGGATGATCTCATCCGTACGTTCGCTGCCGTCAAGCAGCAGTCCGAAGCCGCCGTTGATGGCCTTGCCAATGCCGACTCCGCCGCCGTTATGGAGCGCAACGAGTGTCATGCCGCGTGCGGCGTTGCCGGCATAGCACTGCACCGCCATATCGGCCGTGATATTGCTGCCGTCATAAATGCTGCTCGTTTCACGGTACGGTGAATCGGTGCCGCCCGTATCGTGATGGTCACGCCCGAGCATAACGGGTCCTATCTCGCCGTTTCTCACCATTTCGTTGAACCTGAGCGCGATATCGCGCCGCCCGGCCGCATCCTGATAAAGTATCCTGCACTTGGTGCCCACGACGAGCGCATTCTTCTCCGCGTCGCGTATCCATATGTAATTATCCCTGTCCTGCCCCCGGCGTTCGGGATCTATAACGGACATCGCCGCAGCGTCGGTCTTTCTCAGGTCATCCTCGCTGCCTGAAAGACAGCACCAGCGGAACGGACCGTATCCGTAATCGAACAGCATCGGTCCCATGATATCCTCAACGTAGGAGGGAAATATAAAGCCCTCGCTCGTATCCCTGCCGTTGCGCGCTATATCGACCGCGCCCGCATCGAACACCGCCTTCATGAACGAGTTGCCGTAATCGAAAAAGTATGTTCCGCGGGAAGTAAGCTCCCGTATAAGCTCAAAATGACGTACAAGCGACGCATCGACAAGCCGGCGGAATTTCTCTCTGTCACATTCAAGCAGCCTCGTGCGCTCTTCAAAGCTCACGCCCTGCGGACAATATCCGCCGTCATACGGCACATGACAACTCGTCTGGTCCGAAAGCAGGTCTATATGTATGTTCTCATCGACCGCATATTGCAGCAGATCAACGATATTGCCGTGATACGCCACGGAAAGCGTCCTTCCCGCACGGCAGGCCTCGAGCGCCATGTCAAAAGCCTCACGCGCGCTTTCAACCACACAGCCGACCCACCCCTGAGAAAGCCTGGTCTGTATGCGTGAAGCGTCCACCTCGGCGATAACGCCCACGCCGTGCGCTATCTCTATCGCCTTCGGCTGCGCGCCGCTCATGCCGCCGAGTCCCGAAGTCACGAACAGCCGCCCGGTCAGATCGCCCGACTGCGATATCCCGAGAACCTTTCTGCCTGCGTTCAGCAGCGTGTTGAAGGTACCGTGCACTATTCCCTGAGGACCTATATACATCCAGCCGCCGGCGGTCATCTGTCCGTAATTGCTCACACCCATCGCCGCCGCACGCGCCCAGTTGTCACCGTCGTCGAACATCCCGACCATGAGCCCGTTCGTTATTATCACGCGCGGGGAATTGCGGTGTGAGGCGAAAAGCCCCGCCGGATGCCCGCTCATCATCACGAGCGTCTGATCCTCGGTAAGAAGCTCAAGATACCGGCATATCAATCTGTACTGCATCCAATTCTGGCACACCTGCCCGGTCTCTCCGTAGGTCACGAGTTCATACGGATACAATGCCACTTCATGGTCAAGGTTGTTGTCGATCATCACCCTGAACGCCCGTCCCTCAAGGCAACGTCCCGGATACTCGTCGACAGGTCTGCCGTATATGCGGCCCTTCGGCATGAAACGGTAGCCGTATATCCTGCCGCGTTCCTCAAGCTCGCGCGCAAATTCCGGCGCTATCTGTTCGTGCCATTCGCGTGGGATATAACGAAGCGCGTTTGAGAGCGCCAGACGCTTTTGCGCTGCGGTCAGCGCTGCGGTCCTGCGCGGAGCACGCCGCACGCCCGGCAAAAACTCGGGATATTCCGGCAGCCTGCCGTCATCTCCCATAACCGTTCTCAGATCTATCTCCATCTCCTCACCTCAAGACATCGTTATATATCGAGCACGCCCGCCGCAGCTTCAACAGCGTCGATCAGCGATCCGTCTATGAGCAGCTCCTCACAGCGGTTGATATCGTCGTAAAGCGGTCTGTCCTCCGTCAGGAACGGCACCACCGACCTTATGCAGTCGTACGCAGCCTTGGTCCCCGCACCCATGCCTTTGTCGCCCCTCAGGTCGATCGCCTGACAGGCACACATGAGCTCTATCGCCAGCACACGACGCACGTTCCCGAGTATCTCACGGGCCTTGCGCGCGGCTATCGTGCCCATCGAGACGTGATCCTCCTGATTCGCACTCGAAGGTATCGAGTCGACGCTCGCCGGGTGCGCAAGCACCTTGTTCTCGGAAACCAGCGCCGCGGCAGTATACTGCACTATCATGAAACCGCTGTTGAGTCCGCCATGCCTCACGAGGAACGACGGCAGCCCCGACAATGACGAGTTGACCATGCGCTCTATGCGGCGCTCGGAAATATCCGCTATTTCAGCCATCGCGATGCCGAGAAAATCAAAGCTCAGCGCCATGGGCTGACCGTGGAAGTTGCCGCCCGATACGGCTTCGTTGGTATTTGAAAAAATTATGGGGTTATCGGTTACGGAATTTATCTCTATGTTGACCTTATCCCTGACATATGAAACGGCGTCGCGGCTCGCGCCGTGCACCTGCGGGGTACATCTGAGCGAATACGCATCCTGTACTCTCAGTTCGCCCTGCCGTGTAGTATTTCTGCTGCCCTCAAGAAGCTTTCTCAGGGTCGCTGCGCTGCCGAGCTGTCCCTTATGAGGACGTATGGCATGCATCCTCTCATCGAGCGCATCGATTATGCCGTTCTGCGCCTCAAAACTCATCGCCGCCGCAATGTCGGCGACTTTGAGCAGCGACAGCGCGTCATGCACGGTCAGCGAGCCCACCGCAGTCATGAACTGGGTGCCGTTGATGAGCGCCAGTCCCTCCTTCTGCGTTAGCTTCAAGGTAGATATACCCGCCGCCTTCATCGCAAACGCGCCGTCCGTCACTTCTCCGCGATACCGCGCCTGTCCCAAACCAAGCAGCGGAAGCACCATATGCGCCAGCGGGACAAGGTCTCCGCTCGCCCCGAGCGAACCCTTCTGCGGCACCAGAGGCGTCACCCCGCGGTTCAGCATTTCCATAAGAGCCCGTACCGTCTCGAGCCTGATGCCGGAATACCCGTTGGCGAAATTGTTCACGCGCAGCAGCATCGCCGCCCTGACCACTTCGTCCGGGAAAAGCTCGCCCGCCCCGACCGCATGTGAAACGATCAGATTCTCCTGCAGGCTGTTTGTAAATTCCTTGGCAATGCAAGTCTCGCTGAACATACCGAACCCGGTCGTGACCCCGTAAACCACGCGGGACTCTTCGACAAGTCTGTCCACCACCTCGCGGGAGACAAGGATGTTTTTCTCAGCCGACGGAGAGAGCGCGACTGTCGCCCCGTGTCTTGCCACGCGCGCGACCTGCCCGAGCGTGATGCTCGAACCATTCAGTTCTATTCTGTCCTCACGGATACTGTCCACAAAAAACACTTCCCCGAAAAACGTCCTCACGGCGAAATATCCGCGGCACGACGTATGAAAATAAAACTTGTTGTATTATATCACACACCTCTTGTTTTGTAAATATGTATGATAAAATCTTTCGAATTTTTGAAAAATTTATGCAATATTTCAAAACAAAGTAACATGATGTCGTATTAACGCATAAAAGCCGGCGTCTGTGCTACCGGAGCACCAAGCAATGTGCCGCCTCTCAATAATACCGCGCGGCTCGTACATGCCGGAAGGGTAAACCCCGCGACAAGCGAGACGCTGAACGAAGGCTCAATAATGCCCCGCGGCTCGAACATGCCGGAAAGCCCGCATTCAACACCGGCAATTTCAGCACCAAAGCACGCAAATGTGAAAACTTTATGTATATTTGTCTCAGATACTTCCGATTGCGCGCACGCTGTGATATAATGACTCTTAAACCTTCACCGCACACTCAACGACACCGTGTGCACTCCTTACGGCAGGAGATATTACGGACATGTCGCATTTACGGCGTACGACGGAAAAGAGAGACAAAGCGTAATGGAAAATTCAGAAAAGACAAAGCTGTTTGAAAGCACGCCCATACCCCGGGCGGTAGCGGTGCTGGCGATCCCCACGGTTCTGTCATCGCTCGTCATGGTGATATACAATCTGGCGGATACATATTTTGTCGGTATGCTCAACGACGCGGTGCAAAATTCCGCGGTGACGCTTGCGGCGCCGGTGCTTTTGGCATTCAATGCTGTGAACAACCTTTTCGGCGTAGGTGCCTCCAGTATGATGAGCAGGGCGCTGGGCAGGAAGGACGAAGAGACTGTAAGAGCTTCTTCCTCGTTCGGATTCTGGTGCGCTCTCATTTGCGGCATCATCTTCTCGCTCGGATACGTTGCTTTTGAAAGCCCCTTGCTCAAATTGCTCGGCGCAGACTATCTGACGGAAACGGCCACGGCAGAATATCTCTTCTGGACGACCACCTGCGGCGCGACGCCTGCCATACTCAACGTAGTTCTCGCTTATCTCGTGCGTGCGGAGGGATCTTCGCTCCACGCGAGCATCGGCACCATGAGCGGATGTCTTCTGAACATAATCCTTGATCCCGTGTTCATCATGCCCTGGGGACTGGGCATGGGTGCCGCCGGCGCCGGGCTTGCCACATTCATCTCAAACTGCTTTGCCTGCCTTTATTTCTTTGTGCTGCTGCGGGCTCGCAGAGGAAAGACCTTTGTCTCCGTCGACCCGCGCAGGCTGCGCATGTGCCGCAATATCACAGGCGGTGTTTTCGCGGTCGGTGTGCCTGCGGCCATACAGAATCTGCTCAATGTGACTGGAATGACGGTGCTGAACAACTTCACTTCGGTCAACGGCCCGGACGCAGTTGCCGCAATGGGCATAGTTCAAAAAATAAACATGGTGCCGCTGTATGTGGCGCTCGGTATATCGCAGGGCATAATGCCGCTCGTGAGTTACAATTACGCTTCGGGAAACATCAGACGGATGAAACAAACCGTATCATTCACCATGCGGGTTTCTCTGATGTTCATAGTTATGATAACTGTATGTTATTATTTCGGTGCGGAATTCCTCACCTCACTGTTCATGGATAACGATGCCGTCGTTGATTGCGGCGAAAAGCTGCTAAGGGGTCTGTGTCTGGCGCTGCCGTTCGTGTGCATAGACTTTATTGCCGTCGGTGTCTTCCAGGCCTGCGGAATGGGGACCCGGTCTCTCATTTTTGCAATACTCAGAAAGATAGTTCTTGAAATACCCGCACTTTTCATACTAAACCGTCTCTTCCCGCTTTACGGTCTCGCATATGCTCAGCCTGTGGCAGAAGTTGTGCTTGCCGTTGCGGCGGTCATAACGCTCGCATCGATATTCCGGCGGATCTCTTCACCGCAGCAGGCCAATGAGCCGCCGATCTGAAAGTAAAGCACGGCTGTCGGTTTCGTCTGCCGGACGGTTCTGACGCCGCGGACTTGATATTTGTTTTTTCATATGTTATAATGCGCGTGGATGGGTCTCGTCCGCGCGTTTTTGTACGGGCATATGACGAGCATATTTTCCATATCATATAAGGCGACCGCACTTTCGGCGGGTTTTGCGCCGTACCTTCAGGAAACAACGAAAAGAAGGCGCAAGTATCGCCGGGGCATGACCGTAAAGCGGATATGCAAAGTAAACGTGAGGATACACATCAGATGCAAGATCAGATAAACATAAGATTTTCACCGCCGGATATAACCGAAGAAGAGATAAACGAAGTTTGCGACGCTTTGCGCTCGGGGTGGATAACGACCGGACCGCGAACAAAGGAGTTTGAACGCAATCTCGCGGATTACTGCCAAACGGGCAGAGCCGTGTGCCTGAACTCTCAGACCGCCTGTGCCGAGATGGCACTGCGGCTACTCGGAATAGGTCCCGGCGACGAAGTCATCACCTCCGCGTATACCTACACGGCAAGCGCCTCGGTCATATGTCATGTCGGGGCGACCCCCGTGCTCGTCGACACCCGTAAAGATTCTGTCGAAATGGACTACGACCGTCTCGAAGCAGCGATAACCGAAAGGACAAAGGCAATAATACCCGTCGACATAGCGGGGGTGCCGTGTGAATACGATACCATATTCGACATCGTGGAACAGAAGCGCAGGCTTTTCCGCCCGAACGGTGACATACAGCGCGCGTTGGGCCGTGTCGTCGTATCGGCGGACGCAGCGCACGCGCTGGGTGCGGAGTACCATGGTAAAAAAGTGGGCTCTGTTGCGGATTTTACTTCGTTCTCATTCCACGCCGTCAAGAACCTGACGACCGCCGAGGGCGGAGCGCTCATGTGGCGTCCTGTGCCCGGAGTCGACGACGAAACGATATATCACAGGCTCCAGCTGCTCTCGCTCCACGGTCAATCCAAAGACGCAATAACAAAAACAAAGCTCGGGCAGTGGGAATATGATATCGCCGGTACATGGTACAAGTGCAATATGACCGATATTTCCGCCGCGATAGGGCTGGCGCAGCTGCGCCGGTACCCGGGGC
Organism: uncultured Eubacteriales bacterium; assembly: GCA_900550505.1. Taxonomy (GTDB): domain Bacteria; phylum Bacillota; class Clostridia; order Oscillospirales; family CAG-382; genus UMGS1307. The sequence continues at coordinate 10,605 of URSI01000004.1, read as the reverse complement.
TTCTTGCCAGGCGCCGCGAGCTGGTCGAAAAATATGACCGTTCGCTGAAGCCGGCAGGGATACAGGTAATGGAACACCTTGCACCCGACCGCCTCTCTTCGTGCCATCTCTACATTACCCGCGTGCCGGGAGCCGACAGCGGGCTGCGCTCATATATCATCACGGAAATGGCGAAAAAAGGCATTGCCTGCAATGTTCACTATAAGCCGTTGCCGCTGCTCACCGCATACCGCGAGCTGGGATTTGACATATCGGATTACCCCAATGCGCACGATTTCTTCCGCAATGAGATCACGCTGCCGCTCCATACGCTGCTCACGGACGAAGAGGCGGATTATGTGACGCGGTGCTACCTTGAGATAATCGGGAGCTGTGTGTAAATGGCGATACTGACCGAATGGGAGAAGCTGCCGCCTTTCATGAAAACGCCCGAGGTGCGCAAATATTACGACATACTGTCCGGGAAACGCGTTTCGCTCGGGGCAAAACGCTGCTTTGATGTTGCGCTTTCGGGTCTGCTGCTTCTGTGTCTTCTGCCGCTGTTCATCGTGATAGCGGTCGCTGTTAAACTCGACACACCGGGTCCGGTGTTTTTCAGGCAGGAACGTGTCACCCGGTACGGCAGGCGGTTCAGAATATTCAAGTTCCGCACCATGACAGCGGACGCACCGGGACGCGGACCGAGCGTGACGGTACGGGGCGACAGCCGCGTGACGAGGACGGGCAGGCTGCTCCGCTCTCTGAAGCTCGACGAACTCCCGCAGCTCATAGACGTTTTCCGCGGTACGATGACCTTTGTGGGCACGCGACCGGAGGTGCCTCGTTATGTAGCCGAATACACTCCGGAGATGTACGCCACATTGCTGCTGCCTGCGGGCATAACCTCACGGGCGAGCATCGAATACCGTGAAGAATCCGAGCTGCTGTGCAGCGCCGACGACGCGGACAAAACCTATATTTCCACGGTGCTTCCCGCCAAGATGAAGTACAACCTCGGGCAATTGCGTGGATTCTCCCTTTGGGACGATATCAGGACGATATTCATGACGGCGGCGGCGCTGTTCGGATATTCACGTCGCGGCAGCGGTGACCCGGACGGAAGCAGCCGAAAGACCGATGCCACGACTACCGATAAAGGCGGTGATTTTCTGAAATGAAGTCCGGGCTCGTATCTATCATAACCCCATCATACAATTGCGGAAGATTCATTGCCGAAACCATAGAATCGGTCCTTGCGCAGACATATCGGGACTGGGAGCTGATCATCGTCGACGACTGCTCAACAGACGACACGCAGGAGATCGTTGAGAGGTACATGACGAGAGATCCGCGCATCAGATATCACCGGCTTGCCGCGAATTCGGGCGCGGCTGTCGCACGCACGGAAGCGATGCGGATGGCAGAAGGCGAGTATATGGCGTTTCTCGACAGCGACGACCTGTGGATGCCGGACAAGCTGAAGCTGCAGCTTGATTTTATGAAATCAAACGGTTACGCATTCACCTGCACCTCCTACGAGCAGATATCCGAGGATTCCGAGCCGACCGGACGCATAGTGCGCTCGGTGCCGAAAACAGACCGCCGGCGGCTGCTGCTCGACTGTCCGGTGGGGAATTCCACCGTGATGTACGACGTGTCCGCAATGGGCAAATTCGAAGTGCCCGACATACGCAAGCGCAACGATGACGCGCTGTGGCTGCGTATGCTGAGAAAGGAAAAATATATCCGCGGTATGCCCGATGTCCTTATGAGATACCGCATAAGAGGCGGCTCCATTTCGGGGAACAAGCTTGCGCTGGTCAAATACCACTGGATACTGTACAGAAAGATCGAAAGGATGAATGTTTTCAGCTCAGTCTTTCACATATGCTGGTGGGGCTTTCTGAAAGTATTCAGGATCAAATGAGATACAACGCAACAGATGCACGGGGGACAAGCCGATGAAGCTTCAGGTCCTTGTGGCGGCAATGAACCAGACGGATCACTCGCTGCCGGACAAAATGAATATCAGCACCGACGTCATAGTCGGCAATCAATGCGGCTTTGACAGTATCGAACGGTTTGAGAAGTGCGGACACAGCGTAACGTATCTGAACTTTGCCGAGCGCGGAGTGGGACTCAACCGCAACAACGCCCTGATGCGCGCCACGGGCGATATCTGCCTGTTTGCAGACGACGACATGGTGTATTGCGACGACTACGAAAAAATTGTGCTGAAGGCCTTTAAAACCTACCGCGACGCGGACGTGATAGTGTTCAACCTGCGGGAAAAGACACCTACGCGTCATATAATCACCCGTCCCGGACGGGTCGGACGGCTGAATTACCTGCGTTACGGCACCGCACGAATAGCGTTCCGGCTCGAAAGCATAAGGAAAAACGGCATTTTCTTTAACCAATGCTTCGGCGGCGGAACTCCTCATTGCCACGGCGAAGATTCGCTGTTCCTGACCGCGTGTCTCGACCGCGGACTGGTCATACGCGCGGTGCCCGACTATATTGCCGCGCTTACGGAAGAACGTCCGTCGAGCTGGCTGACCGGATACGATGAAAAATATCTGAGGGATCAGGGCGCGCTGTACCGCGCCGTCTCGCGGCGGTTCTGGCCGCTGCTCTGCCTCCAGGACGCGCTCAGGCACAGCAGAGCCTACGGCACGAGCCCGTTTGACGCTTACCGGCTGATGGCTGCGGGCGCGAAAAGCTTTACATGCAGCTCCACGCGGCAACAGGGCGAAAAGGAAGCCTGAACAAAATGACACCGAAGAAAAAACTTCTGATAGCCAACAACAACATGCGCATAGGCGGCGTGCAAAAGGCGCTTACCGCGATGCTGTCATTGGCGGCATTGCGCTATGATGTCACGCTTTTGCTGTTTGACGCAAGGGGCGAATTGCTCGGGGAGGTTCCCGAAAACGTAAAAATCGTACCGGTGCGCGGCGCGTTCAGACTCGTGGGATGTTCGCAGCGCGACTGTACCACACCCGGCGACAGACTGATCCGCGGGTCGCTCGCGGCGATCACGAAGGTGTTCGGTTTCGGAGCCGCCGTGTCGCTGATGGAGCTGTCATGCCCCGGTCAGACGCACGAATATTACGATGCTGCGATATCATATCTGCACTGCAGCGCGCAGCACAGCTTCTACGGAGGCACGGCGGAATATGTGCTCGACCGCGTGAATGCGAAAAAAAAGCTGTGCTTTATCCACTGTGACTACACGGCTTCGGGCACCCGCAGCGGTTACAGCGACGGGATATACCGGCGGTTTGACACCATAGCCTGCGTGTCGGACTCCGTACGTGCGCGCTTTGCCGAAGCGTTGCCGGAGCTCGCAAATCGCTGCGTCACCGTGCCGAACGCGATAGACGCAGAAAAGATCAAATCCCTTGCAGCCGGTGCGGAGAAGCGCGAAAACGGCCGTGTCGAGCTGCTGACAGTGGCGAGGCTGTCGGGTGAAAAGGGCATCGACCGCGTCCTGCGCGCGCTGGCGACTTTGGAACGAAACAACTTTCACTATACAGTGGTCGGAGACGGAGAGGAAAGAAACGCGCTGGTATCGCTCGCCGAGTCGCTTTCGCTGAGCGACCGCGTGACATTTACCGGTGAAGAAACAAACCCGTACCGCCGCATGGCATCGGCAGACCTGCTCGTGGTACCGTCGCGCCACGAGGCGGCGCCGGTGGTCTTCCGTGAAGCGCTGCTGCTGGGGCTGCCCGTGCTGAGCACCGCCACGCTTTCCGCGCGAGAAATGCTCGGTGAAAACGGCTTCGTGACGGAAAATACGGACTCTGCCCTGACCGATACGCTGCGCAGTCTGCTCGATGAGCCGGAGCGCATACGGAAAATAAAGGAACATCTTGCCGATTCGCGTTATGAGGAACCGGATACGCTGTCGGCCCTGAATACGGCACTTGACTGACACCGCGGCACTGCTGCCGCAACATACGCAGAGGTGCGTTTGAAACATGAACGAAACGATCACGTCAAATAATTCCGCCGAACGTGCGGCGGAGCTTAATATCTATATAGCATTCGCGTGCGTGGCGGCGTGCATAATCGGAGGCGTTTATTTCAAGCCTCTGAGCTTTGTCGCGCTGGCAATATGCATAGTCTACCTTCCTTCGCTCGACAACACGCGCATCTTCTCGTTTTTACTGATGCTTTTTCCGTTTGCTGGGCTTTTCAAGCTGGAGCCGGAAGGTATGTCGTTTTTTACCGCAGCGGAGCTATATTCACTGCTGATACTGATGCTGCGCGACCGGCGGCTCCCGCGGGCGCCGCTCATACCTCTCGTAGCATTTTCGGTACTGTTGGTGCTTCGGTCAAGCTCCTACGGAGAACTGTTCAAGGTGATCGCATCGTTCCTGCTGCTGTCGTTTTATACGGGGACCGAGCGCAAAAACCACGAGTCGCCGTGTTCTGCCTTCGTGTGCGGGGTGCTCACCTCTTCATTTACCGGGCTGTTTGTACCTTACAGCCAGACGATGCAGCAATATGTGGCACCCGTGTCGTCATACGGCGGCTATGACAGATTCACGGGTCTCAACGCCGACCCGAACTACTATTCGATATCGCTGATACTTGCAATAGTCATTCTCGCGCTGCGGTGGATAACCGGCAGAGCTTCCACCGGAATATCGTGGCTCCTGCTGCTTTTTTCGGTGTTTTTTGGCACGCTGACCAACAGCAAATCGTTTCTGCTCATGCTCGCGGTTGTTTTCGTGGCATGTATGTACCTTCTGCTCAAATACCGACGTATAAAGGAATTCAAGGCCGCAATGGCCGTCGTTGCGGCTTTTGCCGTGATAACACTGATACTGGGCGGCGGGATATTTGCACAGATAACCGAAAGGCTTATAAGCTCCATCAAAAGCGGTGACGTGACGACGGGTCGCATGGGGATCTGGCGCGGTTACATGAGCGCCATAGCTCAGAGCGGACCTGCGGAGCTGCTGCTGGGCAACGGGATAGGAGCGCCGCTCGTCAATTCAAAGGGACCGCATAACATTTACATAGAGATACTGTACATAACGGGCGTTGTGGGGTTCATACTGTATTTCGCACTGATCTCGGTGATCATGACGCGAAACAAGCGGAGCATAAGGCGTCGCCCCGAAAACTATCTGTGCCTGATCGTGACCGCCATGATGTATTTTTTCCTCGGCGGACTGACGGCATATGATCTGTGTTTCCAGCTGATGATATGCTACTCGGTGTTCAATATCGACTTTGATACCTTGCGGCGCCGCGCCACGGAGGTTCAGGTATGAACATGAACAATGAAACCCGCGGCGCTCCGCTCATCAGCGTGATCGTTCCGGTCTACCGCACCGAAAGGTTGTTCGGCAAATGTCTCGAAAGCCTTTCGCGTCAGGATCATAATAGCTTTGAGATCATACTCGTAGACGACGGTTCTCCGGACGGGTGTCCGCAGATGTGCGATGATTTTGCATCGTATCATCCGAACGTGACCGTGATACACCGGAAAAACCAAGGTCTGGTGAGCGCGCGGCGCGCGGGCGTATGCGCGGCACGGGGCACATATGTGACCTTTGTCGACAGCGACGACACGATATCGCCCGGACATATCTCCGAAGCGGCCGCCTTTCTCGCGGACGGCAAGCCGGACGTGCTGGCTTTCGGATACACGGAGTGTTCATCTTCAGGCAGCCGCAAGATCCTGCCGCATCCTATGCCCGGAACGTACTGCGGCGAGAACCTGAAAGAGCTGCTCGGCTCTGCGATGTCCGTCGCTCCGTTTTTCAACTTCGGGATATCGCCGTCAGTCTGGTCAAAATGCTTCCGCAGAGAGCTTGCCGCAGAGCAGCTGCGCTCCGTTCCCGACGAGCTGACTATGGGAGAGGACGCGGCGCTCACATATCCGTGCCTGCTGAAATCAAATTGCGTACGCATAGCGCCGATCCACGGGTACCTGTACGCAAGTGACAACGGGGGCTCGATGACCAACGCTTTTGACCCCGCCATGCCCGCCCGCGTGCTTAAACTCACGGAATACCTCGTGAAAAGCTGCCGGGACATGCCGGGGATAAACGAATATTTTGCGTTTCTTGCCCTGCTCGTATGTAAAAACCAGCTTTGCAGAGGAAATATGCCGGCTGCGGCCGCCTGCTCGGAGCTGCGCGGGTTTTTCAATGCACCGCCGATCGCATCGGCTCTGAAAACAGCTTCACTGCCGTTGGCAGAGCGGCTGCTGTTTTCTTCCGTACGCCGCGGATCTGCCGTATTGCCTGCGCTCGCGGGTGCATACTGGAGACTTCGCGAAAACCGCTGAAGACTTTTCGGTCCCGGCTTGATACCGTCTTTTAACGGGGGTGACGACACTGTCTGATACTGAAAAAAACGAAAATCTGCCGGTGAGAAAAAACGTCGTCGCCGCCAGTCTTGCGTCAACGCTCCTTCTTCAGGTCATAACGCTGATAAGCGGTCTTATCCTTCCGAGGGTCCTCATATCGGTCTTTGGCTCCGAGATGAACGGGCTCGTAAGCTCGGTGACGCAGATACTCAATTACATAACGCTGCTTGAAGGCGGCGTGGGCGGGGTAGTGACCGCCTCGCTCTACCGTCCGCTGGCGGAAAACGACCTAAGAAAAATCAGCGGCATAGTCAACGCCACAGAACGGTTTTTCCGACGTGTCGCGCTCATATATGTCGTTTATGTCGCAGCAACAGCCCTGATATATCCTTCGTTTCTCAGAGGCGGAGAAAGCTACTGGTACATTGCGGCGCTTATCTGCGTGATAGGCAGCTCGCTGTTCGTGCAATATTTCTTTTCACTCACCGCCAGACTGCTGCTCAAAGCGGACAGGCGCGTGACGTTTCTGTCTTTGACGCAGTCATTGCTGATATTGCTCAATCTGCTGCTCGTGGTGGCGAGCGTCAGGCTTTTTGACGATCTGCTCATAGTCAAAGCCGTCAGCGCGCTGGTTTTTTTCCTGCAGCCGCTGATATACGGGATCTTTATAAAACGGAAATACAAACTCGACAAAACAGTCCCGCCCGATACGGACTCGCTGCGCCAGCGGTGGTCAGGATTCGGACAGAATCTTGCGTTTTTCATACATACGAATACCGACATAGTCATACTCACTCTGTTCATGCCTCTTTCGGCGGTATCCGTTTACACCGTTTACTTTGCCGTCGCAAACTCGCTGAAAACGCTTGTCGCAGCGCTTTCCTCAGCGGTCATACCGTCGATAGGCAACATAGCGGCGCAGGACGACAAGGAGAGGACGGCGGGCGCTTTTGATCTGTACGAATTTGCCGTCAGCTTCATAACATTTGTGCTGTTTACGTGTGCGATACTGCTGATAGTTCCGTTTGTCGGCGTTTATACACGCGGTATAACCGATGCGGATTATATCCAGCCGGTCTTCGGCGTGCTGATACTCGTTGCGGAAATGCTCTACTGTCTGCGCGACCCTTACGTCAGTATTGCATATACCGCCGGGCATTTCAGGCAGACCGCGCCGTATGCATATGCCGAAGCGGCGATAAATATCGTGCTTTCACTTCTGCTGGTCCCTCGGTTCGGACTCATCGGCGTGGCAGCAGGCACGGCGGTTTCGATGGCGGTGAGAATGATACTTCAGGTTCTCTACACGAAAAACCGGATAATTATGCGCCCGGTAAGCAAATGTGTGTCAAGGCTCGTGGTGTTCGGCGTCGCTTCCGGCGCTTCGATCCTGCTGTTCAAATATGTTTTTCCGGCCGCGGATATAACGGATTACGACTGGACGCTCCGCGCCGCTGAGGTATCCGCCGTTGTACTGTTGATGATGACTGCCGCCGCTGCTCTGTTTTTCGGCAAAGAACTGAAAGCGACGGCAACGAGACTGCTCGGGAGGAGACGGTAAAATGGAAAAAGAAATGACGCCCGAGCAGCTCAGGCAGGTTCAGCTCGGTATACTGAATGCGGTGACCGGCTTCTGCCGTGAAAACGGACTGCGCTGCCTGCTCGACTCCGGCACTCTGCTGGGTGCAGTCAGACACGGCGGGTTCATACCGTGGGACGACGATATCGACCTTTCGATGCCACGGGAAGATTACGAAAAATTTATCGCACTGTTTCCCCGTGACGGAAGATACAGGGTGCTGTGCTCAGAGACCGAGCGCGACTATTTTTATCCGTTTGCAAAGGTAGCGGACACACATACGCGTCTGTCGGAAGAAAATCTGACTACCATAAAAAACGGCGGGGTATCCGTCGACATATTCCCGCTTGACGGGCTGCCGGACGACGAAAAAAAGCGGCGCCGCTTCCAGAGAAGGCTGTGGAGGCTGCGTACGCTCTGCGCGTATTCGGCAAGGGTGTGTGCAAAAGACGACAGCGCCTATCTGCGCTTCAAATGCCTGATAGCGCGTATGATCGGCACACGGCGCCTGCTCGGCGCGGTAGAGCGTATGGCAAAGACATACAGTATGCACGACACCGTATACGGCGGTCAGATAGTATCCTTCAGCAAAATGTATCGCGAAGTGGAAAACGCGGTGATGGAAGGAACGGTGATGCTGGACTTTGAAGGCGGAAAATATGAAGCGCCGCTCAGATATCACGATTACCTGACTGCCATATACGGCGACTACATGACGCCCCCGCCGGAGAACAAAAGGGTCTCGCCGCACCGGTTCAAGGCATACTTTACCGACGGAACCGACGGCTGATGCACGCACTATTCGGGAGTTGAGATGATGAAAAGATTCGGAACGGTCAGCTACAACATATACTGTAATTTCACAAATTACGGCTCCGCACTTCAGTCCTGGGCGCTCTGCCGCATCGTCGATAAACTGGGCGCCGGCGGCCGCTGGCAATCGGTGCTGGTCGACTACTGCCCGGACGTGCTGCGCGACAAGGATCCGCTCGATCCCATGAGAAATATGTGGGACAAAGACGAAGTGTCACGCAGGATGTGCGAGCTGAGCCTGCCGGCGATAAGGATAAATTACGAAAAATTCGACCGGTTCTATCACGAGGCGTTCAATCGCACGAAAAACTCATACACTTCCGGGAATTTCTGCGACATCGTCGACACGGAATCGCTCGATGGGTTCATTTGCGGCAGCGACACGATCTTCTGCCCCGACGAATTCGGTTTCGACGACGGATATTACGCCAACTATCCGTGCATGAAAGACGGGTTTTCGATATCATATGCAGCCAGCTTCGGCGATGCGAAAATAAAAGGCGAACAGCTCGACACGCTCCGCTCACGGCTCGGGAACTTCAAAGCGATAGGGCTGAGAGAAAGCACGCTTGTGGATTTTGTACGCGCAAACACCGACAAAGACAGAGTAAACGTCTGCCGCACACTTGATCCGACGCTGCTGCTGTGCAAAGATGATTTTGAGACCATAGCCTGCCGCGAAAGGCTCCACGACAAGCCGTATCTGCTACTGTACGCCCGGCGTTACAACAGCCATATGGAGGAATATGCCGAGCGGCTCGCCGCCGAAAACGGATGGGATATTGTGGAGATAAGCCTGCGCGCCGTAAACGCCGCAAGGCACCGGATGTTTTACGAAGCGGGCGTCGACGAATTTCTCTCGCTTGTACGCGGAGCCGAGCTGACCGTGACAAATTCCTACCACGGAATGATCGTGTCGTTTCAGTACGGTCGACCGTTTACCGTGTTTTCACGCGAACAGTGCGATACGAAAATAAGCGAGCTGCTGGAGATTTCGGGGCTTTCCGACCTCAAGCTGCCTTCTGTTCCGGCAACTGCGGTATCGGCAAACGACATAAAAGCAGCGCAAAACCGTCTGGCGGCGCATAGAAATACTTCGCTGAAATTTCTTGACGACTCGCTTTCGCTCTGCCGGTGACCGCCGTGGGATATTTGAAAACACACGAAAAAAGCAGCTGCTTCGGCTGCGAAGCGTGCGTGCAGATATGCCCGCACTCCGCCATATCCATGGTGCCGGACGAGGACGGCTTCAGGTATCCGCAGGTGGACGCTTTGCTGTGTACGGATTGCGGCGCCTGTCTGTCGGTGTGCCCGTTTGACCGTCCGCCGGAACGATTCACGGGACAGCGAACCGCGTTCGGAGGTCACCACGGCGACGATTCCGTGCTGAGGGAAAGTACCTCCGGCGGGGCGTTCTCGGCGATAGCGGGCGAATGGATCGCAGGGGGCGGTGTGGTGTTCGGAGCGGTCGCAGACGGGTTGTCGGTGTACCATAAAGCCGCACGCACCGTCGCGGAAGCATCGCGTTTCCGCGGATCAAAGTACGCTCAAAGCGTCATGGGCTCCTGCTATAAAGAAGTCCGGCATATGCTTGCGGGGGGGACCCGCGTGCTGTTTTCGGGGACTCCGTGTCAGATAGCGGGGCTGCGGGCTTTCCTCGGCGATCGCGATACGTCGGGATTGCTCACCGTCGAGGTGATCTGTGAGGGTGTGCCGAGCCCGAATTATATGAGATCGCTGGATTCCCACCTCAAATCACGATTTTCCTCCGGCATCGGCTCTCTCAACTACCGGTTCAAGGACGGGAAGCGCTGGGACTTTGAGGTAATGAAAATAACGCTGCAAAACGGAAAGCAGCTCAAAAAAGACCGATGGTTCAACCCGTTCTGGAAGCTCTGGCTGT
>URSI01000003.1 GCA_900550505.1 uncultured Eubacteriales bacterium | reverse complement strand
CACTTCAGCGACGCGCGCGAACAACTGCGGCGAAATATATCTGAGTCTTCCGGTCAATTCCTTATGTACCGTGGATTTTGACACACCGAAAACCTCAGCCGCCTGTCTGACGGTACATCCGGTGTCGGCGACATATAACGCCAGTTGCTTTATATCTTCCATATAATAAGTCCCCCTCGATATGGTATAAAAGCTGCAAAATAATTGACATAAGGGCTGAAATGTGATAAAGTATTTGTCAAATGTCGTGATTGCGGCTTAATCAATGTTTGTGAGGTCATGTGATGTTTATTGTATTTGAAGGTCCCGACGGCTGCGGTAAAACAACGCTCGCACAGCTTACGGCGTCGCGGCTTGAAGCGCTCGGGTTCAAGACGGTATTGACAAGCGAGCCGACCGGCTCACGCTACGGAAAACGGCTTCGTGAGCTGCTCAAAGACAGCACCGCAACGCCCGAACAGCTGTATTCGCTTTTTGTAGCCGACCGCAAACAACATCTTGAAGATATCCGTGCGTTGCCGCGCGATACGGTGGTGATCTGCGACCGTTACAAGTATTCCACCTACTGCTATCAGACCGCCCACGGTATGGATCCGGCAAAGATGAGCGAGAACAACCGGCTTGATACTCCGGATATTACCTTCGTGCTCGAAGCGTCCGTGCCGGTGCTGATGTCGCGTATATCAGTACGGAACTCCGCGCGCGAGATATATGAGACCGAGGAATTTCTCACACAGATATCTTCTCTCTACGCTTCGCTTGAAAATGTCTTCGGTGAACGGTTCGTCAGGCTCGATGCGACCAAGTCGCCCGAAGAACTTACCGACATTGCCGCATCGCTGATACGCTCGCGGGCACTTTTTACAAGCGACAAACTGGACGGGGTAAAATCATTTATTTTTGACTTCGACGGTACACTTGTCGACTCGCTGGAGTACTGGCGCTCATTCGACTGGTCCGTTACCACTATCGATGAAGCACATAAAGCGCTCAAGCCGCACTACGAGACAGACGTTCAAGCCAAAGGACCTTCCATAGCCGCCGTCGCACGGCTGCGCAAAAGCGGCATAGGATGCGCCATCGCCACTGCCACCGACATAGAGTGCTGTATGCCATGTATCACGCGGCTCGGATTTGACAAATATATGAATCACTGTATGTGTACAAGAGACGCAGGCGCGAACAAGTTCCATCCCGACATATACCTGCAGTGTGCAGAGATTCTCGGTACGGCGCCATGCGATTCAGTCGTAGTGGAAGACAGAAGGCACGCGCTTGAGACCGCAAAGCGCGCGGGATTCATGACCGTCGGCGTCTATGACCGATTCAACCCCGGCGAGGACATCGAATCCGTTGCAGACGTTTGCGTCCACGACATCGGCGAGCTGTTCCGCGAGCCTTTCTGACTCCGGAAAAACCGTAAATCAACCAGTCATACATGAAAAGAGTGAATATATCGAATGAGCAGAAAGATCATCGACGTACATGTGCATGTCTTCCCTGACAACGTCGCACAGCGCGCCACCGACAATATAGGAAAATATTACAATATCAAAATGGAGTGCGACGGTACCGTATCCATGCTGCTGGACAGGGCGAGCGGGCTTGACATTGAGTATTTCTGCATATCATCAGCCGCCACCAACCCGGAGCACGTCAGGCGCGGCAACGATCTCGTACTGGACAGAGCAAGAGAAAATCCCGTGTTTCTGCCTCTTTGCTCGTTTCATCCCAAGGCACCTGAGATGGAAAAAGAGCTTGAATACGTCAAAGCAAACGGCGCTGTGGGCCTGAAGCTGCACGCGGACTTTCAGCAGTTCGTCATAGACGATCCTGCCATAACACCGCTGTACAGACTCGCCGCAGAGCTAGATCTTCCCATACTCTTCCATGTGGGAGACGAAAACACGGACAACACCTCCCCGTCGCGGCTGTATAACGTGGTCGACCGTGTTCCCGAGCTTAAAATCATAGCCGCACATATGGGCGGCTATAAGGCTTGGGACGAAGCGGAAAACGTGCTGTACGGGACCCCGGTTTACATGGATACCAGCGACGCGCTGTTGTGCCTGCCGCCTGAACGCGTAGTCGAACAGATACGCCGTCAGGGTCCCGAAAGGATCATGTTCGGCAGTGATTATCCGTTGCGCAGTACGAGGAGCGCATTTGAGGCTTTTGACGCTCTCCCTCTCACCGAACCCGAAAAGGAGCAGATCTGTCGGCTGACAGCGCTCTCATTGTTCAAAAAGGAAAGCTGCAAAGTATCCGCCAAAGCATAGTTATAAAATCCATACGTTCGCAGTCATCCGCAACGGTCACGGGAGCCGTGGCAACCTCCTGTCCGTTTATGCTGTATCTGGCGATACCGACCTGAGTACCCTTTGTCACCGGAGCTTCCACGCTCTCCGCAAGTTCAAATTTCACGCTCACCTCGGGGCTGCCTTTTTCGGTCAGTATGGACGGCGGTTCATATGTAAGCGCTACATTTTCAGACGTGCCGCGTTTGACAGACAACGGTTCAAGTTCACATCTTTCGGGTTTTATTATGGAGTAATTGGCAAAGGCAAAGTCCATCATCTTTTTTGCCGCCGAAAATCGCTCATCACTCGTGCTTCCGTCCAGAACCACCGCGATCACCTGCATACCGTCACGCTGAGCGGTTGCCGACACGCAGAAGCCCGCCGACGACGTATATCCAGTCTTCATGCCTGTGGCTCCCGGATAGAACCTTATCAGCTTGTTTGTATTGGCAAGCCCGAAAGCTCCGTTTCTGATGGTATCCATCCATATTGTGGAATAATTGAATATCAGGCTGTGATGCATGAGTTCACGGGTCATCAGCGCCACGTCATAAGCGCTGGAATAGTGACCCTCCGCATCAAGTCCCGTCGTGTTCACAAAATGCGTGTTCGCCATTCCGAGCTGGGCGGCGCGTTCGTTCATCTGCGTGACAAACGATTCGACGCTTCCGCTGATATGCTCTGCCAGTGCCACCGTGGCATCGTTGGCTGAGGATACCACCATTGACTTGAGCAGGTCTTCCACGCTCATTTGCTCAAACGGCTCAAGATACACCTGAGAGCCGCCCATGGATGCCGCGTTCTCGCTCACCGTCACGGTATCGTTCAGTGAGATCCGTCCGCTGTCGAGCGCCTCAAGTATCAGCAGCGCGGACATGACCTTGGTGACCGATGCTATTGGCACCTTATCGTTTTCATTCATTGCATACAGCACTTTGCCGGTCGAATATTCCATCAGCAGCATGGAACCCACATCAAAATCTCCGCCGAATACTGCTGCAGGCAGACTGTCGTCATACCAATAATCCTCCACGGCGTATTGCGGCGGATAGATAGATGCGGTTTCGTTCGCCCACACGGGCGATGCAAAGGTACACGCAAGCAGCATAACCGACAGCAGCATACAGGCAAACCGGCGTGCCCGGTTTTTTTTACAACTCAACATAAGATTCGCGCCCCTTTCATACCCACATGATATGAAGGGGCGCGCTTTTCTATTCACTCAGAACTCAAAGTAACCTTGTCTCCGTCACGAACGCCCTGTGAAAGTATGCGGTTCGCTATCGGCTTTTCCACCCTTCGGCGTATCACCGCACGCAGATCGCGTGCGCCGCGTGAGCTTTGACAGTCGCCCACAAGGGAACAGCAAAGCTCGTCGCTGTACTCAAAATCTATTCCGCGCTTCACAAGCTTTCCGCGCAGCGCCTCAAGCTGACGCCTCGCTATCAGCTCAAGCGCCGGCTCCGTCAGCGGTTTGAACCGGACCGTTTCGTCTATCCGGTTTATCAGCTCCGGGGCAAGCGTGCCCACCCCGCCGCCGGGCTCGGAGGTAAACCCGACACCCCGTGCGTGCGGCGTCAGGTTAGATGTCAGTATCACGACCGTATCGGCAAAGGATACGGTGTGACCGCACGCGTCGGTGAGCGACGCTTCGTCAAGTATCTGAAGCAGGAGCGAGATCACCTCCGGCGCTGCCTTTTCGATCTCGTCAAAAAGCACAACGCAATACGGTCGCCGCCTGACAAATTCCGTGAGCACCCCGCCCTCACCGTATCCGGCATATCCCGGTGGGCTTCCGATAAGTCTTGTCACGCTCATGCGGTCGGTATACTCGGACATATCGAGCCGTATGAGCGAATCCTTGCCGAAAAGGACTTTTGAGAGCACCTTCGCCGTCTCCGTCTTTCCGACGCCCGGAGCGCCGCAAAAAAGAAACGAGCCTATCGGTCTTGTCTCGTCACCGATACCGGCACGGCTGCGGCGTATGGCGTCTGAGATCGCCGCTATCGCCTCATTCTGACCGACTATCTCTTCGCTCAGTTCACGTTCAAGCTCAAGCAGTCTGTCGGATTCCTCACGCGTGGTTACTACCGGTATCCCCGTCACAAGCTCAGCGGTCTCTGCAATATCCTCTGCCGTGACAGACATACCGTCCGGCAACAGGCTGCAGCGTGCCGCCGCCTCGTCCAGCAGATCTATCGCCTTGTCAGGCAACCTGCGCTCAGGCATATACCGGACGGAAAGTTCGACTGCAGCCTCAAGCGCCTCCTTTGTAAACGTCACCCCGTGATGTGCCTCGTAACGCGCCCGAAGCCCCTCGAGTATTTCAATGCAGCCTTCCGTCGTAGGCTCGCGCACGTTGACACACTGGAACCTTCTTGCCAGTGCACCGTCACGTTCAATTGTCTTCCGGTACTCGTCGAGCGTCGTCGCGCCGATAAGCTGCAATTCGCCGCGTGCGAGCGCCGGCTTGAGGATATTTGATGCGTCGACCGCTCCTTCAGCTGCGCCCGCTCCGACAAGAGTGTGCACCTCATCGATAAACAGGATGATCTCTCCGTCCTGACGTATCTCGTTTATGATGGTTTTCATTTTTTCTTCGAATTCGCCGCGATATTTAGTTCCCGCTACGAGCACCGACATATCAAGCGCAACAACACGCTTGCCCGCCAGACGTTCCGGCACATCTCCCGAAGCTATCCGCATAGCGATCCGCTCCGCTATCGCGGTCTTGCCCACTCCGGGCTCTCCGATAAGCAGCGGGTTGTTCTTCGTCCGCCTCAGCAATATGCGCATGACACGCTCTTCCTCACGTTCACGTCCTATGACCGGATCAAGCCTTCCCTGCGCCGCAAGCAAGGTAAGATCACGTCCGTGCTTATCGAGCATTACCGTTCTGTCCTCACAACGTAACTTTGCCGTCTGCATATCATACCGTCCTTTTGTGACCGCGCTGTCAAGCAGGATATAAAGTTCAGAACGCCTCACCCTGCTCCTTGCGAGCAGTCTTGAAGCTACGCACTCTTCTTCGAGCAGCACCATCAAAAGATGTTCTGTGCCCGCCGCATTGCCGGTACTCTCCGCCTCCTGCGCGGCTCGGCGCACCAACTTGCGGCAACGGGGAGTCATGTCGCCCACGGCAGCTTCGCTCGGCTCCGAAACACCGGAAAGCTCCGCAATATCGTCACGCAGCTTTTGTTCCGTGACGCCGCGCTCCCGCAGCAACATCGACGCCGTGCTCTCGGTCACCTGAAGTATCCCCATCAGCAGATGCTCGCTGCCTACATAAGAATGGCCAAAAGAGCGAGCGCACTGCACGGCGTAATCTATTGCCCGTCTGGCCCTGTCATTAAATCTACCCGTCATGCCGGATGCCTTTCATGACTTGATTTTCCAAAGTTATTGTATGCCTCCCGCTCAAAAAAAGTTCAAGCCCGTACTTTACAAACAATGGTGCTTATGATATCATTGAAAGTGTAACGAAGGTTGCGTTCCGACCGCATTATCACATAAGGGAAGGAGGACGGTCCTGATGGCAGCAAAAGTCGTACAAGTGCGTACCGTGCCGAAAAAGAAATTAAAAACGAGTAAGCTACGCGCCGCGCTTGTCATATTCTTGACCTTTTATCTCGCGCTTATGCTGATCACGGTCTCTTTTTTCCTTCTCGTGCTGTACCGCACCGAAAAATCGGAAAATGCCATGTCCCTCAAGGTGACTTACCAGGACGGGAAAAGTTCGGCCTACGATGCGGATGACGTTTATTTTAACGATACTCTCTACATACCTTACACCGAGCTTGACAACCTGTGTGACTTCATAATAACAGGCGATAAGGACCGTATCACCCTGATAGTGCGCACCGGCGACGATTACTGCACGCTCTACAATAACTCACAGTTTATGTATGTCGGCAACGTACCGTTCCGCCTCACGGCGCCCGTCGTTTTTTCAGACGATGACTATTATATCCCGATAGAAGTTATTGAGAACTATATGGTAGGGCTTGATATAGTATATGACAACGATAAGGATATCTGCACCGTTTCTCTCGACGGAAGCAACAAGATCACCTTTGTGGGCAAATACCAAACCTCGCCCGAAGCAATAAAGGAATCCGATATCCCGGTCGTCGGGGGATGAGTTTATGTATCTGAACAGAGCGTTTGCGAGCCTGTGTGCCAAATTCTCGGCAGGTATATTGTGCGGATTATTCATTTCAAGGCTGACGACGCCGGAAATTTCCGCTTTTACAGTTGGGATATGTGCCATCGTACTGGCATTGTCGACTCTTGCGCTTATGATACCGAGTGCGCGTCTTTTCAAATCAGGAGTACTTTTTAAATCAGGGGTAAGAAAAAGCACACCGCTTGTCCTGGCAGCAGGATTTGCGGTGTGCTTGATTTATCTGTACGCCTTTACGATACCGTGTTCGCAGATATCGGAAAGGTCGGTGGTTTTTGATTGCCATGTGGTAGACTGCGACGGCAGTTCCATAACCGTATACGTCGCCTACGACGCTCTTCCCGCCGACAACGTCTTGCTTGAACTTCCTGACGGATGGGACGCGGAACAGATACACCGCGGCGATGCGTTCAGGCTCAATGCCACCGTGAGTTACTGCCAAGACCTGAGCCGCAATGCGGAGAGGACCTTTCTGTCCGGTACGATAAATTCAGCGGCAGCGACGGATTACAGCGCACCCGCGCACTTTATCCTTCTCGAGTCGGTACGTACAAAGTGCGCCGGGATGCTCCAAAAGTATATCGGAGGACGGGAAGCGTCGCTTGCACAGGCGCTGATACTCGGGCGGCGCGAATCGCTGCCGCCGGACGTATATAATGCCTTCAAGGGCGCGGGGATTTCACATATGCTGGCGCTTTCCGGACTGCATTTTGCAGTCGTTATCGCTCTGTTCAGAATGATCCTGAATCTCACGCCGCTCGGTTCAAGGTCCCGCTGCGTTCTGACTGCGCTGGCAGCGCTGGCTTACATGATCCTCGTCTGTTCCTCTCCGTCGGTGCAACGTGCAGCAGTTTTTACGTTTTTATCGCTCATGGCAGAATTCGTGCGCAGGCGTGCCGACAGCTTCACCACACTCAATGCCGCATTTGCATTGCTTCTGGCAATCAACCCGTTCGTGATAGGTTCGCTATCATTTGTCATGTCATTTCTCGGTGCCGCCGGAGTCATATATGCTTCAAACACCGCCGACAAAGTGAGGCTGAATGAAAAAATATGCAAAAAGCTTCCGCACGCGGCTTGTTCTGCGATACAAGGAACTATCACCGCAGCAAGAACGACATTTTACGCCTCGTGCTTTACGATGCCGGTGACGGTATTTTTCTTTTCACAGGCTTCATTTGCGGCGCCTTTGTCGAATATTGTCGCGGCATTCCCGTGTACTCTTTCACTCGAGCTGTCAATACTGACACTGGTATTTTCGTTTCTCATGCCCGCAGCGGCGCCCGTTTTGGGAGCGGCAGCTCATTTTATGTGCGGGCTACTGATGAATATCGCCGAACAACTTGCTTCCACAGGCTTGTTTTTAACAAATACCGGCTCAGGTGCCGCCGATATCGCAGCCGGTGCATTGTCAGTCTCGCTGCTTGCGCTGCTGATCACGAATGAAAGGTTTGAAAAAATCGTCCGCGCCTCATTTTATATCTCACTCGCTTTTCTTATATGCAGTATACTGCCGGGCGCTCTCACATGATTCGAGCTGAGAACGAAATCCGCGGACAGCCGCATTAGGAGACACTATGCGCAGTTTTCCGCCGAACATGAACACCCACGAATAGAAGCTCTCGCCGACATTTACGCTCACAGTAGTTGAATAGATCCCCTCGCCTGCACGCCTGACGACCACATCTCCGAACCGGTCAACTACCACTGATATAAGGTCATCCGAAAATTCAAGCGTCACCTTCGTCTCGGTACCGCCGAACATACCGAATGTGGAGCGCGCATATTTTGTCAAGTCAAAATCCACGTATTTTTCGGGCAGCTTCCTCGGCATATCTATGACCTTCACATCGATCATCCTGTCGATGCGGTAGTGCTTATGTATGCCGTCACGCTCCTCATACGCGACAAGATAATAATTTTCGTTATCCCATATGAGCCCAAGCGGCGAAACGATATACTCCGCTCCCGCGCGCCGCAGCTCCGTTCGATAGCCGCGGGAGTCGTCCGACGGCACGACAGTCTGAAGCCTGAACGAAAGCTGTCGGTCCGTGCTCTCCGCTTCGCATACCGAATCGATCGTATAGAAGACTCTTTCATTGACAGCCTTCAGAGGTGCCGCAAGCTTATGACGCAGTCCCCGGCGTTCTGACGGCCCGGCAAGGCGCGTGAGCTTTTCAACGAGAGAGGCACTTTTTTTTGCGGTTATAAATTTTGAGGATATAACCGCGTCCACAAGTATTTTCAGTTCCGTAAGTTCAAACTCGCGCGAAATCACGGAATACTTTGCCGGGTTGCGTGTCATTCTTATGTCGAGTTCATTCTCTCCGAGCACCCGCAGATCGTCATACACGCTTTTCCTTTCGGCGGTGCAGCCGCATCCGTCAAGTCTCGTAAGCAATTCCGACATTGAAAGCCCGTTTTTTTCGTCTGTCTCTTCAAGAAGGATCCGTCTCAGTTCAAGCAAACGCCGCTTGCCGTTTTCCCTTTTCAATCCAGTCAACTCCCCTGCCGCGCGCTAAGTCGGCATGGCGCAGATCGCCACACACAGCGCAATTATGAGTAAAAACAGCCAGAACATTTACGCTACCTCCTGCAACTTTCTTTTGCAGGTAAAGTATACGCCGTCAACTGTCCCTTAAATGGTACTTTGAAATATACGGGTAAAAAAATACGGCGCAAACACCGTTGTGTCGCAACCGGCAATTTCGGCAAAATCGCCTTTTTTCAAGTACATACAAAGCCGTGCCGCTGCAAAGCTTCGACTTTGATATTCCGCAAAACAACGGAGATCAGTCTGCCCACGGTTCCGTATGCAAAAGAGGTCTGAAAAGATGCCGGCTTTGCCGCGACACCTTCTTTCAAATAAGAAAAAAGACCCTGAACGCACCACCGGCTCCGAATCACTGTCTGTCTACCGGAACCAAAAAGGATGCCGGCATCGGCTCGAGCGCCTTGTTCAGATAAACAAAAAAGCCCCGGACGCGGATCTGCGCACCGGGGCTCTCTACTGGAGCGAGTGACGGGAATCGAACCCGCATAACCGGCTTGGGAAGCCGACACTCTGCCACTGAGTTACACTCGCGCGTGACCGTCACCATCACAACGCGCTGAGTATAGCACAACTTATTGATTTTGTCAATACCTTATTTCGTATACGCCGCAAACCGCAGCGCAGTATCAAAGCCGCCTGCCGACAATGCCGGCAGCACGCCGAGCCGCATCAAAGGTCGAGCTTCATATCCCCGTCTTTTATCCAGCCCCTGGGGCGCATGAATGCGGACACTCCCAGCGAGATAGCAGCCGGTGCGATGAAACACATGACAAGTATCTGCAACAGCACCTCCCACAACGGGCGCGTACCGTCAGCCATCGTCTGAAGCGTCATCAGAGGGCCGACAAGCCCGGCAGTACCCATGCCGGAGCCTGTCGCATTCGACGCAAACCCCAACAGCGTCGTCGCTATCGGTCCGAGCACGGCGCTTGCCACTATCGCCGGGATCCATATCACCGGCTTGCGGACGATATTAGGCATCTGAAGCATGCTTGTGCCGAGTCCCTGTGCCACAAGCCCACCGAACTTATTTTCTTTATAGCTAGCAACGGCGAAACCTATCATATTGGCGCAGCACCCGACAACGGCAGCGCCTGCGGCGATCCCGCTCAGTCCCAGCGACACGCCTATGGCTGCGCTGCTTATCGGCAGCGTGAGCGCTATGCCCATAAGCACCGAAACCACAATGCCCATTACGACCGGCTGTTGCTCCACGCCCCAGTTTATCAACTCACCTGCGGCTTTCATGAAGGAAGCTATCGGAGCTCCCACAAATATACCTGCCGCCCCGCCGGTGGCGATCGACACAAGCGGTGTCACAAGTATGTCTATCTTTGTCCTGTTGGCAACAAGCGAACCGAAAACAATGGATATATACGCCGCAATAAAGGCGCCCAGAGGCTCTCCGGGTCCGGAAAGTGTCACGGTAGCGGCACCGTCAAAGAATTTACCGGCAGTGATCTGCGACGCGTATGCTCCGATAAATCCGCTGACGGCAGCGGAAAATATGACGAGCGGCGGCTTGCGCAGCTTTGTGGCGACGGCACAGCCTATGCCTGCGCCCGTAAGCACCATGGCAGCACGCCCCGCCATGATCACGTGACCCCCGACCGCAGTCTCAGCACCTATAAGCTTGCCCACCTGCTCGATGATGGTGCCGATAATAAGAGTGGCAAAAAGCCCCATCGCCATCGAGCCGAGACCGTCAATAAAGATCTCCGAGAGTATTTTTTTTATTTTTTTCAACCCGATCACTCCCTGTCGCGTACCGTACAAGCACATATGAGCACTTTTCCGTCGCCGCGACACTTTAATGACATAATTATATCTTTCAACGATCAAAAAATCAATAGCGTGCAAGACCCCGGTCAGACAAAATAGTGCGCCGGAAATCAGGATTTTTCAGCATTTTTTCATAATTTCATCACAGTTTGCCGTCAAACCGGGCAGAGATAACCCGTGCGATACTTCTTGCAAGCCGCTCGTTCGCTGATGCCGAAGGGTGCCCACCGCCGCCTATGGCTCCGCGTTTTCCGAAAACAGGCGGGATGTTATAAAAGCCGGTGTTTCCGTCCGTACGGTTAAAATTGCGCACTATATCTCTCACCACGGGTACAAGCGCCGTCCCCATAAATCCGAACGCCCAAAGGATGTACGCATTCGGATAACGACCGCGCAAACGCGAAAGAAATTCAAACGATATGCGCCTGAAGTCCTCTACAGGTGCCTGTCCCCATGCGTCGTTTGTCCCTATATTTATCACAACCACGTCGGGAACGAAGCGTGAAAAATCCCACTTACCTCCGAGCCTTGTCTCATATTCATACCACTCGGGCACCGTGTATACACGCGCCCCGGTACAATCGCATACCATGCCCTTGCCCGAAACACAGACAAACGAAGCATCTGCCCCGAGAAGCTCCGCCGCCCGGTACGCATATGCGCGCGTGCCGTCTTCCTCATACAGTTCGAAACCCGTCGTGCTCGGCTCTCCGAGCACTCCGTAGCCGCAGGTAAGCGAATCTCCGATAAATTCCAGTTTGATTTTTTTGTCGGCAGGTCGCTCAAGAAGCTGCGCTTTTTTGCCCGTTATGCGCACACGACATACCCTGAGCGGCACCTCTCCCTCAGTGATGCGGATGACACGTGCGATATGTACGCCTTCTCTTATATCCTCGTATACGACAGCTTCCTTACCCGTTGAAACAACTGCCTTCTGTTCTTTCCCGTCAACGATCAATTTAAGATAGACAGGTACCTGTGAAGCATATTCTTCAAAAAATAGCACAAAACCGCCGCCGCGGTATTTAAAATCAAAGCCGCTGTTGGTCCAGCTCAGGACCGCGCTTCCGTCGACCGCCGCAGTACGTCCGAGCAGCTTGAAATCACTATCGTTTACAGTATACTCAGTCATTCCCATAACACCCCGTTTTTTGCGAAATTATACACTGTTTCGGAATTTTTGTCAACGTAATTTCCTTTTACCCGACTGAACCGTTCATCTTGTGGCAACCGACCTTTTTGAATCGCCGGTCAGCACATACATATTTTGCTTCGGCAAATATCATGCGCAGAATGCACCAAAAAAATGTTAGCTATCTAACTTTTTTCGGCATGTATACTGTTGACTTGCAAGCATGACACCAATAAAATAATTAGCAAGCTAACTAAATATGTATCATAAACGACGAGGAGGAAGAACTTTGGATGAAAGAATGGATATCGGCATAGCGGTGCGCAGACTTTCGCTCCAAATGCGACGCCACCACGATGCCGCCGTCGACAGATTGAGCGGCGGCAGGCTCACAGGCGCTCGCGGATGGATAATCGGATATCTCGCTTCGCACGACGGAAAGCCGGTATATCAGCGTGATATTGAGACCCGTTTCGGCATCAGACGCTCAACTGCCACGGTGATGCTTCAGCTTATGGAAAAAAACGGTATGATAACACGAGCAAGCGATGCAAACGACAAAAGACTGAAAAGACTTCTTTTGACAGACGCTGCACGCGAGCTGCTTGCAGAACTGGACCGTGAACGCTACGAATTCGAACTGCTCTGTAAACGCGGCCTGAGCGAGGAAGAGCTTGCGGTGTTTTTTACCGTAGCCGACAAAATAGCGGCAAATATCAAAGAAAACGATAACACCACGGAGGAACATATTGATGATTAAAAAGCTCGCAGGATGTGTGAGGGAATACAAGCTGTGGGCTATCGTCACACCTATTCTGATGTGCGGCGAAGTCCTGATGGAAGTACTTGTGCCTCTGCTCATGGCGGATCTTATCGACGAAGGCATTGATGCAAGCAACATGAGCGTCATACTTCGCGATGGGCTACTGCTGGCGGCGGCATGCATTGTCTCGCTTGCATTCGGCACCGCAGCCGGCAAGACAGCCTCAGTCGCTTCTGCCGGGTTTGCAAAAAATCTCAGACACGATCAGTTTTACGCCCTGCAAAATTATTCGTTTTCCAACATCGATAAGTATTCCACATCAAGTCTCGTCACGCGCCTTACGACTGATGTAAACAATGTGCAAATGGCGTTTCAGATGCTCATAAGAATGTGTGCAAGAAGCCCGTTGATGCTGGTCTTTTCGCTCTTTATGGCATTCAGGATACACGCGGAGCTTTCGTTGATATTTCTCGCTGCCATACCGGTACTGGGGGTAGGTCTCTATCTCATAGTGAGCAAAGCGCATCCGCTCTTCAGACGCGTTTTCAAACTGTATGACAAGCTCAACCGCGTGGTGCAGGAAAACCTTCACGGTATCCGTGTCGTCAAATCATTCGTGCGTGAGGAACACGAGAAAGAAAAATTCGGTGAGGCTTCGAAAGAAATCTACACCGTATTCACCAAAGCGGAAAAAATCATTGCCTTCAATATGCCTCTCATGCAGTTTTCAATGTACGCCTGCATGCTGCTGGTATCATGGTTCGGTGCAAGAATAATCGTACTTTCCGGAGCCACCGAGATGGGGACCGGTGAACTTCTCGGGCTTATCACCTATTCGATGCAGATACTTTCAAGCCTTATGATGTTCTCCATGGTATTTGTGATGTTCACGTTGTCCAGAGCCAGCGCAGAGCGTATCACTGAATTGCTGGAAGAAAAATCCACCATTACTTCTCCGGAAAATGCGCTCACCGAAGTACCTGACGGCTCAATAAGCTTTGACAATGTTTCATTCAGCTATTCCGCAGACGAGGAACATCTCGCACTCAAAAATATATGTCTGGAGATCAAGTCCGGGGAAACGATCGGTATACTCGGCGGTACCGGCTCTTCGAAATCAACGCTCGTACAGCTGATACCGCGGCTGTACGATACCACATCGGGAAGCGTTAAGGTCGGAGGGAACGACGTCCGCAGCTATGATCTCACAACACTCCGCGACAGCGTCGCCATGGTGCTTCAGCGCAATGTGCTGTTTTCCGGCACGATCAGCGAAAACCTGCGCTGGGGTGCGCCGGATGCAACCGACGAAGAGCTCAGACGGGTGTGCCGCATAGCGCAGGCGGACGGATTTATCACCTCTTTCCCGGACGGATACGACACTTACATCGAGCAGGGCGGAACGAACGTATCAGGCGGTCAGAAGCAGAGGCTCTGCATTGCGCGCGCACTCCTCAAGAAGCCAAAGGTGCTTATATTTGACGATTCCACAAGCGCGGTCGACACCAAGACCGATGCACTGATAAGGCACGCACTGGCTAACGAAATGCCCGGAACAACAAAGCTTATCATCGCCCAGCGTGTGGCTTCGGTCATGGATGCGGATAAGATAATAATGCTTGACAACGGATCCGTGATCGCAATGGGAACGCACGACGAGCTGATGGCAAATTGCGATATATACCGAGAGATATTCAATTCACAACAGAAAGGAGCTGAGCAGGAATGATGCACGGACGCAGACCCGCGGCGCCGGGCGGCAAACTGCAGTTGCCTGACAAAGAGACAGTTTTCAGATTGCTTAGCTATCTGAAACCGTATATATGGCATCTGATACTTGTTGTGATACTCATAGTAGCAGGTGCTCTTGCAAACGTACAGGGATCACTGTTTCTCAAAACGCTTATAGACGGCTATATAGCTCCGCTTCTGCTACAGGGAGAGGCTCCTGATTTTACTCCGCTGCTTCACGAAATATTGAAAATGGGAGTGATATACCTCATCGGCGTGCTCTCCACACTGTTTTACGCGAGAATAATGGCCTCGGTAGCTCAGGGTGTGCTCAAAACCATACGCGACGATATGTTCGCCCATATGCAGCATCTGCCGATACGTTACTTTGACACTCATCCCGTGGGCGATACGATGAGCCATTACACAAACGACGCCGATACATTGCGCCAGCTCATCTCCCAAAGCCTTCCGCAGGTATTTTCAACTGTCATAACCATAACGGCCGTATTCATTGCAATGTGCGTGCTGAGCCTGCCTCTGACGCTGTTTGCCCTGATATCGGTGGCGCTTATCGTGTTTTTCAGTGCCGTTATAGGCAAAAAGAGTGCTATATTCTTTACGCGGCAGCAGAAATCACTCGGTATACTTAACGGGTATATCGAAGAGATGATGAACGGTCAAAAGGTCGTAAAGGTGTTCAATCACGAAAATGCGGTAAAGAAAGAGTTCGATGAAAAGAACAACGCCCTTTGCTATGACATGACACAGGCAAATACGTTTTCCAACATCCTGCCGCCTATCATGAACAACCTCGGACAGCTCCAGTATGCCATGATAGCCGTATTCGGCGGATGGCTCGCTATCTCGGGCACGGGATCGCTCCTGCTCGGCGACGTGGCGGCGTTTCTCCATCTCTCTCAAAATTTTGCACGCCCGATAAGTCAGGTATCGCAGCAGGTAAACCTGGTTATCATGGCAATGGCCGGTGCAAAACGTATTTTCACGCTGATAGACGAACCGATAGAAGAAGATCACGGATATGTCACTCTCGTCAATGCACAGGTCGTCGACGGACAGATCACCGAGAGCGAAAAGCCAACCGGTATGTGGGCATGGCGCCATCCGCACGGTGACGGCACTCTGACATACACCCCTCTGCGCGGCGATGTGCGGATGTTCGATGTCGATTTCGGGTACACGCCTGAAAAAACGGTGCTGCACGATATAACTTTGTATGCCGAACCGGGACAGAAAGTGGCATTTGTCGGCGCTACGGGTGCGGGCAAAACGACGATAACCAATCTTATCAACCGATTTTATGATATTGCCGACGGCAAGATACGGTACGACGGCATAAACATCAACAAGATCAAAAAGCCAGATCTGCGCCGGTCGCTCGGCGTCGTGCTCCAGGATGTGAATCTGTTCACCGGTACGGTACTCGACAACATCCGCTACGGAAAACTTGACGCCACCGACGAGGAGTGCATAGAGGCCGCAAAGCTCGCAAACGCAGACGGCTTTATACGGATGCTGCCACAGGGTTACAATACTGTCCTTGACGGCAGCGGAGAAGGTCTTTCACAGGGGCAGCGACAGCTTATCTCGATAGCACGCGCGGCGGTCGCAAATCCTCCGGTCATGATACTCGACGAAGCCACATCTTCCATAGACACCCGCACAGAGGCCCTTGTACAAAAGGGTATGGACGGTCTCATGCAGGGAAGGACGGTATTCGTCATAGCTCACAGACTTTCAACGGTGCAAAATGCGGACGTTATAATGGTGCTTGACAACGGTCGGATCATAGAACGCGGCAACCACGAAAAGCTGATAGCCGAAAAAGGACAGTATTACAAGCTGTACACCGGTGCTTTCGAGCTCGAGTGAATCGGCAGTTTCATAAATCAACAGGAACAAAAACAGGGGCAGTTCTTACGGACTGCCCCATATTTATTTACTCGCCCGGCACCATATCTCCCTTGAAAGTGCTCCTATACAAGAGGTCTCTTCGGCATATTTCTCGGAATACGGTGAGCCGACGAATACTTCTGATGCAAAAAAGCGAAATTCAAGCAAAAATAAGAGATTTATTCGCCATTCTGAGATTATCGGCGATCATCGCGATAAACTCGGCGTTAGTCGGCTTGCCCTTCGAAAGATTTATCGTATACCCGAAGTATTCGGTCAGAACCTTTATGTTTCCGCGGTCGAACGCCACCTCTATCGAATGGCGGACGGCACGCTCCACCCTGGAAGGTGTGGTAAAAAACTCGTCTGCGACAGCCGGGTAGACCACTTTTGTGATAGCATTTGTCAAATTGGGGTCATTTACACACATCAGAATGGCGGATCTGATAAATTTGTAGCCCTTTATATGTGCGGGTATGCCTATTTCATGTATTATTTTTGTTATCTGCGCTTCGAGATCCGCCTGTGCCTCGGCCGGCGTGCGAAGTGTGCGACGTTTACGCTCACGGTCCGAAAGCCGCCTTATCCGTTCGGAAAGAGCGTTATAATCTATGGGCTTGAGCATACAGTAAGCCGCTCCGGCCTCACTTACCTCTTCAAACATATTTTTATTTCCGAACGAAGCCGCCATTATAAACACCGGTGATTCATTACCCATTTGTTTTTGTACTTCTCTTATAAGCTGCGCTCCGTCGATTTTTGCGAGATAAAGTTCGCTGACGACGGCATCCGGTTTAAGCCTGATTATCTTTGAAAGCGCCTCCTGTCCGTCGCTTGCCTCTGCAATGACCTCAGTCGAACAGCGCCGCAGCCCCTGCGCACAGGCAGTTCTGAAATCTGCGTTTCCGTCTGCAATGATGACCTTTGGTCTCGTGTCGCTCTTTTGCATTTTAAGTCCGTTCCTCCTTGGTTGATTTCGTGACCATATATTACCATATAGGTTTTTATTTGTCAATAGACAATTAACATAATTTGCTAATTTTTCTCGCTTATGTAAACTCTATGTGGCAGGACGTTGAAAAGTGGCGTAAAATTGTTGACTTGAGTGGGGGTTTGTGATAGAATTACGTTGATTAAGAAGAGGATGGGAAAATGGCTGAACATACGGTCAAAACGATAGTTTTCGCCAATCAGAAGGGCGGGGTGGGCAAAACCACCTGCGCCGTGAATATAGCCGCATGCACGGCAAAAAAGGGATACAAAACCCTTATTGTAGACTGCGACCCGCAGGGCAATGCCACAAGCGGGCTGGGAGTCGACAAGAGACGTCTCAGCGCGTCGGTTTACGACGTGCTTATCAACCGTGTCAAATCCGACGAAGCGATCGTAGCCACACAGGTACGCGGGCTTTCCTTGATAGGGTCTACAATAGACCTCGTCGGCGCGGAGCTGGAGTTGGTAGAGGCAACGCGGCGAGAGTATCGCCTGGCGGATTCACTCAAAGAGCTGACGGATAAGTTTGATTTCATATATATCGATTGTCCGCCCTCTCTGGGACTCATGACGCTGAATGCGCTCTGTGCGGCTGACGCCGTCGTGGTCCCGCTGCTTTGCGAATTTTATTCGCTTGAGGGGCTCTCACAGCTTATCAACACCATACGGCTCGTCAAGCGCGGGAACAACCCGCAGCTTGAGCTGCTGGGCGTGCTCATAAATATGTATGACGGGCGGCTGAACCTTACGGTACAGGTGCTTGAGCAGATAAAAAAGTTTTTCCCGGGGAAGCTGTTCTCGACGCCGATACCTCGCAGCGTGCGGATAAGCGAAGCACCTTCTCACGGAATGAGCATCAGCGATTACGACAAATACTCAAAAGGGGCGCTGGCATATATGTCGGTAACGGATGAGCTCATAGCGCGCGCTCAGAGAAAGGACATAAGCAATGGCAAAAAATAAAAGTCTCGGGCGGGGGCTCGACGCGCTGTTCGCTGATAATACCGCGGCGCCGCAGCAAACGTCTGCGGTGACACTGAGACTGTTCGACATAGAACCCAACAGGTCGCAGCCGAGAAAGCAGTTTGATGACGCTTCGCTGACGGAGCTGGCGGATTCGATCCGTGAGCATGGGCTTATCCAGCCTATAGTTGTGCGTCCCGGCAAAAACGGCATGTACGAGATAGTAGCCGGCGAGCGCCGTTGGAGAGCGTCAAGGCTTGCAGGGCTGACGGAAGTGCCGGTGGTGATAAAAGAACTGGACGACCGCAGCGCGGCAGAGCTTGCGCTGGTGGAGAATCTGCAGCGCGAGGATCTGAACCCTGTCGAGGAGGCAGGCGGATACCGCAGACTGATGGACGAGTTTTCACTCACACAGGAGCAGGTCGCCCAGCGTGTCGGCAAATCGCGGGCGGCAATCGCAAATGCGGTGAGGATACTTGCGTTGCCGCAGGCGGTGCTTTCCCTGGTAGAAGCCGGCGAGCTGCCTTACGCTCACGCACGCACTATAGTTTCGCTTTGCGGCGTTTACGACGACGGTCAACTGCTCGGGCTTGCGCAGCTGATCGTTGCGAAGTCGCTTTCGGTACGTGAAACGGAACGCATCGTACGTTCCGCCTCGGCGCCCAAACAAAAGAAGGAAGACAACAACAGCGCAATGCTGCGCTCTTACTATGCGGAGCTTGAAAAACGCGCCTCTGATTCCCTCGGACGGCGCGTACGGATAGGCAAGGATTCCGTCACACTCAATTACGCAACCGCAGATGATCTTGAGAGGCTGCTGACGAAGTTGTGCGGGAACTCTGTATTTGACCCCTCAGACAAGGAGGATTGACATATGCCTGTTGGCACACAAATGTATTCACTGGACACATTGCTTTGGGCGCTGTTTGCCGGTGTCACGATAGCGGTGATATATACGACGTGTATGAAGGCTGCGCTCGGCGGATTTGTCCGTGCATTGATAGATGCTGCGGCAGTGGATCCGCTTACCGCAAAATCAGCTGAAGAACTGGGGTTCGGCGGCAAAAAAGCCGTGATACGCTCGCTTCGGCCCGGCGGCTCTCTCGGCCGCTGTCTCGGCAGACACCCCGAGGACGAAACCAAATTTTTTATCCCGCGCGAAAAGGCGGAGATGATAGAACGCCGGTTCTGCGACAACGGGATGACCGTATGGCTGCTGCTGCTCACCCTGGTGTTGCTGCTGATAGTCGTATTCGCAAGCAGTAAGCTCATACCGCTGCTGATAGGTATGTTCTGAAACACGCACCACAAGAAACGGAAGGAATGGTCACATCATGGCAAAACCCGCCGCCAGAGTCAACCCAATACTCATGCTGTTTCTCTTTGCACTCGCGTGTGTCATACTCACGCTTGTGGTTGTCTATGCAATGGGTTACCGCTACACGGCAACGGACGAGGGGATAAAATTTTTCGGCAAATACCGCGACGGCTCGCCGTACAGCGGCACGATATATTATCCGGACGGATTGCGCGCCGAGCTGAACGCCGAGGCGGGCACAATTGTTTACAATAACGGTGACATCTATGAAGGCGACATAAGCGGGATACTCCGCAACGGTAACGGGACTATGAGTTATTATGCCACCGACGAGACGTATACCGGTCCGTTCGTGGATGACAAGATAACCGGCAACGGCACCTATATCTTTTCAAACGGTACAAAATATGTGGGTGAACTAAAAGACGGAAAAAAAGACGGCTACGGTGAGATAACCTTTGCCGACGGCTCAAGCTACAAGGGTAACTTCAGCAACGACATGATGAACGGCAAAGGCGAATACACCTGGGCCGACGGGTCAACCTATAAAGGCGATTTTGTCAACAACATAAAGCAGGGCTCCGGCGAGTATTCGTTTGCCAACGGCGACTATTACAGCGGCGAGTGGCAGAACGATATGCGCACGGGATACGGTGTTTTCACGTGGGCAAACGGTGAATCGTATCAGGGGCAATTCCTCAACGGCCAGATGCACGGCTACGGGGTATACACCTGGGCGAGCGGGCGTAGATATGAAGGCTACTTTGAATACGGCAAAATAGCCGTCAAGGAGGAGTAGGATGAGCAGGATCGTCTATTCGGCGTTTTCAGACGAAATAACGCCTGCACTTGAAGGGCAGATCCGGGCGCTCAAACAGCTCGGCATAAGCATGACGGAGCTGCGCGGCGTCAACGGAAAAAGCTTCGTACAGCTCACGAATGAAGAGATCGACGAAGTCAGGCAAAGCCTTGCTGCTGCGAATATAACCGTATCCGCACTCGGTTCTCCGATAGGCAAGATGGAACCGGACGGCGATTTCAAAGAGCATTTAAAGCTGTTTGAGAGGGTAATGGATATAGGAGATCGGCTCGGCGCGGTTTTTACCACAAGGCGTATCAGATTTTTTTCATTTTATCCGCGCAGCGGACAGAACCGCGCAGATTTCAAAGCCGAAGCGACGGAAAGGATAGATACTTTGCTGACAAGGGCACAGGAACGCGGCTTTGTGCTTTGTCACGAAAACGAGAAAGGTGTCTACGGCGAATCTCCCGAACAAGTGAGAGAGCTGTGCGACATCTTCGGTCAAAGGCTTCGGCTGGCACTTGACAACGGCAATCTGCGGGATGACTTCAAGGGGCTC
>URSI01000002.1 GCA_900550505.1 uncultured Eubacteriales bacterium | reverse complement strand
GAACGCCGACCCGTCAAAAATCATCGACGCTAACACTGTCGCATTTGACGAAGTGGAGGCGGGAGAGAATGTGCCGCACTTTTTCGTGGATTTTGAAGATATACAGGCGCTGCTTGCAGATTGGGAATTTGTCCTCCTTCCGAAGGAATGGTGCGACTACAGCATGCTGAAGCCGGAAGGTTTCAGCCGCCACTGGTCAATGCTGGTCAGGAACCCGGAAAAATAAAATGATGTTTACCGGACAAATCGAATTTCTGCTTGTTCGACGAGCATAAAAAGCGGTTCATGAGCCGTGGACACGGCAGTATTATTCGAGGCGATACCGCCGTTATGAGAAACGATAAAAAACAACAGAGGCGTTGTCGAAAATATCACGCCTCTGTTTTCTTTTGTCTTTAAGGCATTGCCTATCGTACCACGGGGATTATGCACCCGACCTTGCATGCATCGATACATTTACCGCATCCGACGCACTTTGATTTGTCTATGACGGCGCGGCCTCCGTCAAAGCTGACAGCCCCGCTGTCACACACCTTGGCACACATACGGCATCCGATGCAGCCGTTCACACAAACCTTGCGCGTAGCGGCACCGCTGTCGGTATTTGAACAGCGGACCACGGGCAGCGGATCCAGAGTCGTGAGGGTTATCAGCTTTTTTGGGCACGCAGTCACGCAAAGCCCGCAGGCGCGGCACAAATTCGGATTGACTACGGCGACGCCGTCACATACGCGCAGCGCGTCGTATTCACACGCAGCGACACAATCACCGAATCCTATACATCCGAACCGGCAGCTTCCCGAACCGCTGTACAGCTGAGCGGCTGCACGGCAGGTGTTGATACCGACATAGTCCGCCTTGGGATGAGTTGCCTTGCAATCGCCCGTGCAGAGCACCACCGCGGCGCGTTTGACCGATGCCGTCTGCTCCACGCCGAGTATCCTGCATATCTCGGCGGCGACTGCGTCACCGCCCACGCTGCAAAGATTTGTGCGCACCTTGCCCGTCGCAAGTGCCGCGGCATAGCCGGCACAGCCGGAAAACGAGCAGGCACCGCAATTGGCACCCGGAAGCACCGCGAGCAGCTCCTCGGCCTTTTCATCCTTCGGCACCGACATAAGGCGGCTTGCCACCGCAAGCCCTATACCGGCTATAAGTCCTATACCTGCAACGATGATCACCGCAATAATAATTTCATTCATATCATCACCCCAGCAGTCCTTCAACAAGCCCCGCAAATCCGTTGAAAGAAACGGCAAGCAGCGAAGCTGCCACAAGTGTTATCGGAAGTCCCTTGAGAAACTCCGGTATATCGGCGTCTTCAAGCCGCTCGCGGACGCCGGCGAAAAGCACCATGGCTACAAGATAACCGATACCCGTACCGAGCGCATTGACCATCGCATGTGCAAATCCGTAATCGGGTCCGCTCTTCTCGATGACAAGCATTGTCACACCGAGCACGGCGCAGTTGGTGGTTATCAACGGCAGATAGATGCCGAGCGCGCTGTAAAGCGACGGGATATACTTTTTCAGCGCGATCTCAACGAACTGGACGAGCGCCGCAATGACGAGTATGAAAACTATGGTCTGCAAATATTCCAGCCCTCGCGGCACCAGAAGTTCCATATATATCGGATAAGTAACGGCAGTCGCAAGCAGCATGACAAAGGTCACAGCAAGAGACATTCCCACGGCAGTATTGAGCCGTTTGGAAACCCCGAGGAACGGACAGATGCCGAGAAACTTCATCAACACATAATTTTCGGTCAGTATTGCCGCAAGAAAAACGGCCACAAGTCCTTTAAGCATCTTTTTCCCTCTTTTCCCTGCAGGCGGCAGCCATGGGGCAGCCCTCACAGCCGTCTGCCTGTTTCTTGTCCCCGCCTTTGCGCAGGCGCTGCGCTATCGCTATAAGGATACCGAAAACGAAGAAACCGCCGGCAGGCAATATGAATATCGTTATTGGAACATACACGCTGCCCGGAAGCACCTGCATGCCGAAAAGGCATCCGGTCCCGACCAGTTCACGTATCATGCCCATAACAAGCATGGCAGCGGTAAATCCCACTCCCATTCCGAGCCCGTCAAGCGCCGAAGCCAGAACGCCGTTTTTGGAAGCAAACATTTCGGCTCGGCCCAATATGATGCAGTTTACGACTATAAGCGGCAGGAATATACCGAGCGACTTATCTATCTCCGGCGCATATGCCTTTACAAGCATCTGAACTATAGTGACAAAGCCTGCTATGACGGTTATGAACGCAGGGATACGAACGGTATCGGGTATAACCCGGCGCAGAAGCGAAATGGCAATGTTGGAGCACAGCAGCACAAGCGTTGCAGCCACGCCCATGCCTATCGCGTTGGAAGCGCTCGTGGTCACTGCAAGAGTGGGACAAGTGCCGAGCACGAGACAAAGCACGGGGTTTTCCTTGATTATACCTTTTGTAAATTCATTCAACAGATTGCGTTTCAAGTTACTCCGCCTCCTTCAGCTGTGCAAACATGCGCAGGGCTTCGTCAACGGCATTCGTAACAGCCGCAGAGGATCTGGTAGCGCCGGTTATACCGTCTATGTTCGAGCCGAGCGCAACGCTTTCCTTGCCCAAAAACTGTTCGAGGAACGACGTTCCGGTGACCTTTGAGCCCATACCGGGAGTCTCGTTGTGCTCAAGTACCGTCACGCCGACAACTTTTCCGTCCGTGCCGATACCGGTAAGCACCGAAACCTCTCCGCCATACCCCTTCGACGAAGTGGAAAATACATATCCGACAGTCTCACCCGATGAGACGGCACGCCAGACATCTTCTCCGTTCTCCTCAAAGCTCTCCGCCGTCGCAAAAACGGTCTTGAGGCTGTCACGGAGATTTTCTTCCTGACGTTCGGCAATGATGTCCGCTGTAAGTCGGTTCGTAAGCGCAAGCAGAAAACTTACTGCCAGACATATGATGAACAATGCCAGAGGAGGCAGGATGAGCTTTTTCATTTAAGCACGTCCTCCTTTCCACCCGAACGCCCGAAGGTACGGGGCAAAGTAACACGTTCGATAAGCGGAACGGTTATATTCATCAAAACGACAGCGTAACTGACGCCTTCAGGCATCGAACCGAACGCACGGATCAGCACCGTCAGCAGTCCGCAGCAGACACCGTATATGATCTTACCCCGGAATGTGAACGGAGACGTTGTATAATCCGTCGCCATGAATACGGCGCCGAAGAGCAACCCGCCGGAAAGCAGTTCAAATCCGACGGGACGCCCGAGTATCAGCGCAAACACCGCAGCCGAGGCGGCGAATGCGACCGGTATCGTGGGGCTTATCACCCGGCGCGCCAACAGATAAACGAATCCCAGCAATATGGCGGCGGCACACGTCTCACCCATACTGCCTCCCACCGTTCCGAAAAACAATTCCTTAAGACCTGCCTCGGCACCTCCGAGAGGCGTCGCGGTCGTAGTACCGTCCGCAAGCGTCCATGTCGTCATCTGTGTCGGGAACGACAGCAGCATAACGATACGCGCAGTAAGCGCGGGGTTGACGAAGTTGCATCCGATACCGCCGAACATCTGCTTTACGACCACTATCGCCACCGCACAGCCGACCAGCGCCTGCGCAAGTCCTATGGACGGCGGCAGCGTCAATGCCAGCAAAACCCCGCTGACCGCTGCCGAAAGATCGCCTATCGTCTGTTCGCGCTTCATCACCAGCCTGCATATAAACTCAAGCAACACACAGACCGCAGCACAAAATACGGTCACCAGCAGAGCACGGAACCCGAATATCCACGTTGCCGCCACAACACAAGGCACGAGCGAAATAAGTACATCCAGCATTATCTGGCGCGTCGTCACACCGCTTCTGAGATGCGGAGACGATGTAACTATCAGTTTTCCTTCCATTTATGCCGCCTCCTATGCTTTCTTTTCACGCGAGATGGCTTTGCCCAACCGCATGGACTGAACAAGATTCCGCTTTGCGGGACATACATAAGCACAGCATCCGCATTCCATACACGAAGCCACATCGAGCTTCACGAGCGCTGCGGCGTCACGCCGCGCAGTAGCTGCAGCGAGAAGCAGCGGTGAAAGCGACATCGGGCACGCATTCACGCAGCGGCCGCAGCGTATGCACGCCGTTTCGGCAGGCAACGTCGCCTCTTTTTCCGCCATGGCAAGCAATCCGTTGGTATTCTTCAGCACCACCATGGAATCGTCGATGATGACAGTGCCCATCATCGGTCCGCCGTAAAGCAGTTTTCTCGGTTCGGCGGCAAGTCCGCAGAACTCAAGCACATCGTGTACCGGCGTGCCTATCGGTACTATCAGGTTCTTCGGCTCCGAAACCGCGCTGCCTTCCACCGTGATACGCTTTGTCGTCAGCGGCGCACCGGTTTTGAGATACCTCGCAAGAAACGCTATGCTGGTGACGTTCATAACGATGCATCCCACGTCGCTCGGCAGCTTTCCCGGCGGCACATGACGTCCGGTACAGGCTCGTATCAGCATTTTTTCGGCGCCCTGCGGATAGCTCGAACGAAGCTTCAATACCCGCACCTCATCGTTCGGGTCACGCTCTCTGTTATCTGCTATCTCAGTAAGAAGCTTGATAGCGTCCGGCTTGTTTCCCTCTATGCCGATTATCACTCTCCTGATACCGAGTATTTCCTTTACCGCATATATACCGCTCAGAACATCCCATGAGTTCTCCAACAGCTCACGATGGTCGGCAGTAAGATAAGGCTCACATTCAGCCGCGTTGATTATAAGGGTATCGACGCTCTTTCCTTCCGGCACCGTAAGCTTTATTGCCGCAGGGAACCCCGCGCCGCCGAGTCCGACAAGCCCGCTTGCTCGTACCGCCGCGACAAGCTCCGCCGCGTTTGTCACCGTCGGAGGTGTAAAATCCGCAGGCGTCATCTCGCCGTCCGACTCGATCACCACCGTTTTCGTAACGGTGCCGTTTGGCATATGCATTTCGCCTATGCTTTTCACGGTGCCTGAAACCGAAGCGTGCACAGGCGCGCTCACCGGAGCAGTCGAATCGCCTATCAGCGTACCGACCCTGACCTTGTCGCCCGGCGCCACACAAGGCGTACACGGCGCTCCGATATGCTGTGACATAGGGATGCTGACCGTCTGAGGGGGAGGCATCACGATACTCGCGCAGCCTGCCGTGCGCTTCATGTGAGGCGGTCTGACACCGCCGTGTGTGCCGAACGGCTTTTTTGGAAATATCAATCCGTCGTTCATTCTGTCATTTTATTTCCTTTCCGTCGGTGGGCACAGACGTCCACCTAACGAGTTTTTTCATTGTAAAGTGCAGTATGGTGCCCGTCAATGTTCCGTTCACGAGCGCAAACATTATCAGCGCCGGTGAATACCACAGCATTGCCTTGCCCATAATGGAGACCGAAACAGCAAGCTGCATCGCGTTATGCGTCAACGCACCCACAATACCGACTCCGATACTGCCGACCCGTCCTTTTCCGTTGCGCAGGAGAGGCACCGTCACTATCGCAGAGACAACCGAACCGGCAAAGCTCATCATAAACGCAACCGTACCGCGCGTCGCAAGAACAAATACCGATTTCACAACTGTCACGGCAACAGCTCCGCCGAAGCCGAGATACTGAGCGCCGAGCATGACCGCGATATTTGCAAGCCCCGGCTTTGCGCCCGGGGGCAGCACGGGCGTCAGCAACGATTCAAGCGCGGAAAAAGCCACGGCAAGCGCCGAAAGCATCCCCGCAAAAGCAACCTTCCTGACGATCCCGTTTTGAGAAAAACGTTCTTTCTTCATCCCGTATACCCGTCAGGCGCATCTCCGCCTTCTATATGCAGACTGACCCGACACGGCAGACACACCGCAGTATCGCCCGGACTGTCCAGCTTCCCCGCAGCGACACATATACCGTCCGGACAAGGTGAACTTTCGAACCAGGCACCTTCGGGAGATACGACGACGATCACCATGCCGTCACCGCACTCAAAGGTATAGCGTTCCGGCTCGCTCAGCGCATCCATATCCACCCGCAGGGTTTTCCCGTCGTGCTCGATCACGGCGAACCGATGTGATCCCCCGCCGGAAAACACAGCATAAAGTACAGCCAGAAGCAATAATGCCGCAGCGATTATGACAATATCCGCCTTACCTGCCAGCTTCATATGATATCTCCGTATCCGCAGAAGCGTTTATAGAGCCGAGCAGACCGTCCGTGGCTGTTATGCTGCCGTCGCCGTGAACAAGCAATGCTTCGGCATCAAAAAACTCACAAAGCTCCAACGCCCGTTCCTCACCTACGACGAACATGGCGGTCGACAACGCGTCCGAAAGCGCTCCGGAACCGGCTATCACCGTAACCGAAACGATATCGCTCACTGCCGGCATCCCGGTACGCGGGTCAAGTATGTGGTGATAAAGCTCTCCGTCCGTGATGAAAAACTTTTCATAACTGCCGGAAGTCGAAATGAAGCACTCGCCGAGCGAAAGCGTAAGCAAGGTGTCCGATGCGCCGCCGAACGGGTCGCGGACATTGATATTCCAATCTCCGCCTCCGGGCTTCTCACCCACACACGCAAGACTTCCGCCCACTGCGACCACGCCCGATGCGCCGTTATCTTTCAGCACGGCGGCAGCGCTGTCACATGCCGCGCCCTTGCCCACCGAGCCCAAATCCAGCCCGCCGTTCCCGGCAGCTACCGCAGCGACCGCCTCACGCAGCGGCTCGTCGTCCGGTATCACATGTTTGCCCGAATCAAAATCCCAAAGCGACGTGAGCCTGAGCACCCCCGTATCAAAAGCACCGTCTGTAAGCTCCTTCAGAGAAGCGGAAAGCTCCATGATATCCCTGAATTGCTGTGACTGCTCAAACGTCTCACCGTTGTTGAACATGGCGGTCTCCGAGCCTGCGATACGGTGTGAAAGACGAGACTCGCAATCATTTACTGCCGCCAAAGCCTCTGCTGTACAATCACTTCCGTATACCGTTACCCGCACATAAGCGCCCATCATATATCCGGTCCCTGCATACTGGCGCCGGCCTGAGAAAAAGAACATGATAAAAACGACTGCCGCCACAACTACAACAGCGACAATCGTCACCGCGACCGTATTCGCACGCTTACCGCCGCCTGCGTTCAACCAATCCAGCCTCCTGTTCATACCGATCGGACACTATCCAATACAATATACCACTTTTCTCAAAAGATTGCAACCGTTTTTTTCTTCCTGTTCACGTAAATTTATACACAAAAAATCCGCCGGAGCGTGCCGTGCGGCGCGCCCCGGTGCTGATTGTGCTGTTTTTATCTGCCGCCGCAGCCGTGCTGATGCGGAGGATTTTCCTGCTCCTGAGGTTCTGTTGAAGGTATAAATTCTCCCGTCGGGAATCCGAGCGAGGCAAATACGCTGCACGGATCGTTCGCACAGCCGGCAGGAGTGCTGTCCTTGTCGGGCAGGCAATAGTTGCACGAAGGAAGCATGATCTGCACGGGACGTACAAGCCTGATGACGGTAAATATGCCTATCGTCACAAAGAGCCGGTTCGTTCCGAAGCCGTCGGCGACCGGAGTGCCGTTGCAGCAACGGATGGAATCGGGCAACGCATCCACACCGCAGCAGCAGGATCCGAAAGGACGGTTGCAATCCACCACTCTGGTATCCAGACAAATGGGGGCAGCCACCTCTACCACCGCAGTGGGCAGAGTAGACTGTGCCTCGCAATCCGTCGGAGCCTGAGGACAGAACGAATTGTTGTTCGGGTCCGAAGTAAAGATGCTGATGTTCTTTTCTCCGCCGAAAAGCAGTATCCGCTTGTCGCATGCGGCAACTCCTCTTATTTCCTGTACCGTTCCGTTGTATATACACACGTCGAAGGTGCAGCAGAAATAGAATCGTACATTTACCTGATAGTATCCCTTGTTGAACGGCACCGTTTCGAGGCTTATGCTCGTGGATACTATATCGACGTTGCGGCAGCGGATGCTTGAAGCGCGGTCCAGCGCCTCCTGCGCATCGGCACTCAGAAACACTCTGAGATTTTCAAGACAGTCCTTGTCTCGCGCCGAGTCGAATATCTTGTTGACATCAATGCAGCACATATCATTGCATCCCTTGCCGGGGATATTCTTGTCTAACATGGTTTTACCTCCGTTTGGATTAGTCACGTGACTAAAGGCAGCCGCACCATGCAACGCGCTTATTATACCGGACCCTGTCATTAGAAGCTCCGGCATTATACATCGGCCATATTGACCGGCGCGGCACACACCTTGGTACATAATATGCATTATTTTGTAAAACGTTCTGTCAGCAGATACGCAAATCAGCCAAAAAATGATGCCGCATGACCTGAAGTGTCATGCGGCAGCGCAATGTATTCGGTTAAAACAACGACCTGCTCCGGACTATCACTTGATGATCCTGATCCTTCCGAGCAGCGGCATTTCTTTCGTTTCACCTTTCGCGGCGGAAATGATGCCCAGAACGACACACACGAAAACAAACACCGAAGCGATCCAGCCGACGATCGGGATGATCCCGCAGATAACGTAGGAGATCAGTACGACCAGATTCTGATTCGAATGAAACGTCGCGAAATCAGAGCGCTTTTCATTCAGCAGCGGAACAAAAAACAGTATGGGAAATATATAGCCGAGTATTGCAAAAAGCTTCTCGTTGTCCTCGAGAGCACTGTTTCTTCCCTCCACGCCTCCTGTCGGAGCGCCGCAGCCGGAACAAAATTTCGCACCGTCATCGATCTGCTTGCCGCATTTAGAACAAAATGCCATGTAAAAATACCTCTTTCGAAACCTCAGAAATAAAATGTTGCGTCAGGCACTCAAGCCGAAATTATTTGCCCAATAAGTGTAGTCGTTCCACTGCTCGGGGATTACTATTACTCCCAATGCCACGAGCACGAACAGCGTTGCGACCGCAAGGAACGATATGATAAACACTACCAGTACCCAGATCAACGATGCCTTTGCAAAGTTTGAAAGGCTCTTTCTCCTTGCACACGCAGCCCAAACTATCAGCATAATGAAATTTACCACCGGTATAGCCAGCAAAAGCATGATACCGAACCACTGTGCCGTCGAAACGATGCCGCCTGCCAAAGGATCGGTGTAGCAAACCGCTGCATCTGCGATACCCGTCGAATGTACGTTCGCCGCTGCACCGTCCTGCCCCGATGGACCTTTGAAACTGCTCTCTTCCGCCTTACCGTCAGTATTTTCCGAACGCTGATCTTCCGAGTGTGAATCTACCGTTCCCGTTCCGGCAGCACCGGCAGCACCGGTAGCACCGGCAGCACCGGCAGCACCGGCAGCACCGGCAGCACCGGCAGAAGCGGTATCGCCGGCATCCGGACCGGACGCCTCCGACTCGTTCATTTCGTTTTCCTTCAATGCAGAAGCCTCGTCCGGCTGTTTCTTATCTTCGTTCAAAGCCTGAGTTTCTGCTGCGACACCGTCGATTCGGGCGCCGCACTCCGGACAAAAGGAACCTTCCCCGGTCGCCGCGCCGCAGAACGGACATACCCGCGTTCCGGGAGCATCGTCCAAAGTAAAATTCAGCATTACACACAACCTCCCATTTTCTGTATTTTGATTTTACACCATCTTTTATAAAAAATCAAGTGATTTCTTCTCCTGCTCATTTGTAAGTAAAAGAGAAAAAGTACAATTATGTTACGTTTTTATACTCACCCGTTATTCAATTCTATTATTACGATCTCACTTCGGCTGCCCGTACGCATGGGCGGTCCCCAGAGCCCCGCGCCGCACGAAGTTACGGCGTATGTATCACCTTTCCTGTATACCCCATA
This sequence comes from uncultured Eubacteriales bacterium, assembly GCA_900550505.1. Taxonomy (GTDB): domain Bacteria; phylum Bacillota; class Clostridia; order Oscillospirales; family CAG-382; genus UMGS1307. The sequence goes on along the minus strand of URSI01000002.1, from coordinate 14,327 downwards.
ACTCGGTTTATACATAAACCTGTAAAGTATATTTGCAGGAAAAAGCTGCCCTGCGTGGGTGTGACCGCTGAGGACCAGCGCCGCGCCCGACTCTACAGCCTCCTCCATGCGGTTCGGTTCATGATCCACCACGATCAACGGGCTCCGGCAGTCTTTACCGACGATATCGGAAATACTTTGTGAGATCCCGTAAAATTTCTGTCTGCGGTGATCCTCCCGGAATACAAACGTCAGACCTTCGAGTTCGACTGCCGCATCGACCAGCAAACGAATGCCGGCACGGCGCATAAAATCCGTCATCACCGCACTTTCAGCGTCGTGGTTTCCCCGGCAGGCAAAGCATCCGTAACGTGTATGTATCGTCTTAAGTGCCGCTGCGGCGTCATCCCGGTCACGCACCGCACACGGATCGCCCGTAAACATATCGCCTCCGAAAATGACCACATCACAATCCGCGTCATTCAAAAGCGCTGCAACGCGGCACGTGTGGGCGGCGCCGACAACATTGCCCAAATGAAGGTCGCTGAAAAAGCCTATGCGCCGGATCCCCGGGGATTTCACGGGGATATTGTACCGGACGGTGCGGACACAGACGGCATTTCTGACACCGACTGCGCCTATCACTGCCGTCAGCAGCGCTACGGCGGCAAGCGACGGCAGTTCATATGATTTTCCGAACCCGTCCGTCAATGCCAGCAGCACGTCTCTTATGAATAACAGCGCCGCAAAGTACATCGATAAGGCAAAACAAGCATACGCATATTTCGACATTTTCAGCTCAAAAAGCCGCGGGATCCCCATAAACGCAACACAGAATAACGCAATTGCAGTCATTACTGCCACCGGTATCCATCCGTAGCGGCTGAGGCTTAAGACATTGTATCCAAAGCTGGCAAACAGACATGCCATTATAAAAAAGAACATAACAAAACCTTTCCCGGTAACAAACAAGAAATCAAAAACCTTGTACTAACGCAGCCCACCGATCGGAATTTGAGTAGTCGCGTCTTGAACATTCGGCGGATATCCTGCGTCTTCGCCCGGCATCAGCAAGCAGCGCGGCTATCCCGGCAGCACATCCGGCATTATCAAGAGGTACGATCACGCCGTCCACCCCGTCTTCCAGCTGTGATGCGGAAGTGGGATATGCAGTTATCACCACACATTTGCCGAGCATCTGCGCTTCTCTGACGGCCACCGACTTTCCTTCATAACGCGAGGGCTGCACGTAAAGGTCACACGCGGCGATATAAGGGTATGGATTATCACGTCTGCCGAGCAATATCACAGAATCACCGCATCCGGCTTCTTTGATCCTCCTTTTTATCAGCTCTTCATCTCCTCCGTACCCGATAATATACCACACGCAATCATATCCGAATTTGCGTATACGGTGACAGATATCGGGAATGTTGTCGAAATTTTTTGCATGAGCGAATCTGCCTACCGAAAGCAGCTTGAACGCGCCGCGGTCCATCTCCGCGCCCAAAGCCGCGAGGCTTTGGCTTTTTACCATATTGCATGAAAGTATGTTTTCCGCAACAAAGCTCTTGTACGCCAGCGAAGACATTGCACTGTCGAACGCTCTTTTGCACGAATGTGAGACCGTAGCTATGCGGTCGCAGCCGCCCCACATACGGATATCAGCACCGGAAGCGCACCCTATTGCCCCGAAGTCAGTGTGCAGCCAGCCTATTACCCGTTTTGCCCGCGTCCTGTGCACCGCGATGTAATGCGGATCGATAAAGCTCAGGCAAAGATCGTATTCACCCGGTATGCGCGGTATGAACGGCAATGCCAGCCTGTGCACCAGACGTTTGGAAAGATAGGAAAGTCCGTCCGGCGAAAGCGCATATCCGAATGAACGTCGCAGTGCAATGAGGAATTTTGCCGCAGAACGTGCCGCCACTGCCGCAAAGCCCCCGCGCCGCAGAGCCTCTTTCGCAGGCAGGTCAAATGCACGCGTCACCCTGCATTCCGGAAGCAGCCTGACGCCCTTCGGTATGAACCTCATCAATGCGCCCTCGTGTCTGTACAAAAACAAGTCTACCTCACATCCGTGTGAATCCAATGCCTCCAGCAGTCCTATCAGACTTGTTTCGGCGCCTCCGGGTTCAAGGTTGGAATGTATGACTATCACTCTCATGAAGCTATCCCCCGAGGATGAATTCCGCCAGGGTTATCCTGCGGAAATACATACCGAAATCTGCGTAGCTGTAAAATGCGAACACCATGTAACATGTCGCAAACGCATACACGACAGGGGCCTGAAGCCGGCCTTTGCATTTCAAAAGCATCCACGGGAGCGCCGCCATCATGAACATCTGAAAATAATTTGCCAGCCGTGCGAACATATTTGCCGTTCCGAACAGCGCCAGAAACATCAAAGCAAAACAAAGCACGGACATATTGCTCATAAGATTCTCCGCACGGTCACTGTCCGTATACAGTTCCCGGCGACGTACAAACGAAAAAACGACAGGCACGGAATAAACGAGCAGTCTCAGGAAATTGACGCCCTCTCCCGACAGATACTCGGCGGTATATTCCTCTCCTATCCCGCTCGTTATACCGGCAAGCAATTGTACCAACTCGGTAAATGCAGCTCCGGCTACAGCAGCGGCAGCAAGTATAAGATATGTAGTTGCCTTCCACGGACGTACCGTGAGCAGCGGCGCTACAAGATAAAGCAGTGCATAAGGATGCACCGTAGCGGCTACGGCGACAAGCGCGAGGTACAAAAATTTTCTTCCCTTGAGCATATGGTGAGTCGCGGAAAGGCAAAGTCCGGTCGCTACGCACTGCTTGATCGCGGCAAGCGAAAAAAGGTATGCGCCGCTGCATATGTACATGAGTACCGACATCGTCATGGAAGGCGAATATCTTCGGAAGAACCATATAACACAGAACTGCGACACAAAGCTCGTCAGCAGCAGCAGCCAGTGAAAGCTGAGTCCCGCTTCTGAGAGCAGAACATTGAGAAAAAAGAATCCGGGGTTCGCGCCGAGCGACATATCCATATCGGAAAAAGATTCAAAACCGCGGAGCCGCTCGTACGCATGTATATAAAAATATGTATCGTTAAAGCTTGTCCGCAGCCCGCCGTAAACCGTCAGAACAGCGACTGTCACGGCGGCGAACAACCACGTTTCTTTTTTTTCGGAACGATCCGCATCGTTTCCGGACACACAGGCAGTTACACGGCGTTTTCTGTACATTGAGATATCGTTAAGCGCAGCCGGCAGAAGACATACCGCCAGCAGCACGGATATTTGTTCCATACGGTCACCCCCTGCGCCTTTTTCTGAGTTTCTTCCGATATCCGAAAGTCTTTGCCATCACCGCAGCCGTTATCGCAACGCCCAACGGTATTGCCGCTATCGTAAGCATCTTTTGCGGAGAACCGGCTATGAAATCCCGACGGCGCGCAATAATGGAGCTTGAAACGTAATGCGCGGCGTTTCTGTACCTGTATGCCGGCGTGAGAAGTTCGCCGCGGCTCATCACCATGAGCCTGAGGCTCGCGAAGCTGTTAGGAGAATTCACATACTGCCGGAATATGCCGGCGCTCATCCCGTCGGGCTGATAATCGACAACGCACAGCGGCCTGTTGACCGCGACAAAATCATAGCGGTCGCTTAATGCCAGCAGCAGATAATGAGGGTTGAAGTTTTTTTCCCCCTCAAAAACAGGCATCGGCGCAACGCTGCGCAGCAGGTCGTTGCGCACGACGTATTTCTTGTCTCCGCAGCCCTTCACGCACAGCAATGAAGCGGCGTTCACCGTCTCTCCGCCGCAAAGTCCGCACCCTATCCGTTTGCCCTCGGTAGTGACGTCGAGCCCCACGATACCGGCAATATCTTCACGGCCGCGCTGAGGTGCCCAAACCTCTTCTATGTACCCTGCGGCACCGTCCGCAAGCATATCGTCCGAATCTATACAGACCGAAAGCTCAGTAGTCATCAGCGATATGGCAAGATTATATCCCGTATGAAGTCCGCCGTTCGGCTTATAAACGTACCTTATCTCAAAGTCACGTTCTGCTGTCATCATCTGCTCTACCGTCTCCCGCGTGTTGTCGGTAGAGCCGTCATCGATAACGAGCCAGATAAAATTCTTCCTGTCCTGCCTTTTCAGAGAACGGTAACAATTTGTCAGCAGATGCGCCCGGTTATAGCTCGGTGTGAACACCGTGAGCAGCGGCTCGTTCATGGTACCACTCGCCGACATATGCATATTTCCCCTTTGCAGTTTATTCTCAGACCTTTGAAAGCATTTTTTCCGACCCCGTACCCAGATAGATATCACAAAGCCTTTGTGCGCACACGGAAACGTCGTAACCTGCCGTCAACACTTCTCTTCCGTGTCCGCGCCGCGGCACAAAAGACGCGGCGATCACTTTGTCCGCCCATAGCGATACGTCCAGCGGCAGCCGTGTCACGAGCTCCGTGACCCGGCATTCTTCGGTCACTCCCTCAGAAACAACGCACGGCAGACCGTTTGTCTGCGCCTCTATAAGCGATACGGGCAATCCCTCAAACAGAGACGGCAATACAAAGACATCCATAGCACACATCAGCGCGGCGACATCTGTCCTCACGCCGGCAAAAGTCACCCTCTTCTCAAGGCCCCGCGCCTTTACCGTTTCGCCGATATCCGTTCTTCCGAAAGTATCTCCGACCAGCAGCAAATGCGCGTCTTTTCTCTTTTCGGCTATGCGCGCGAACAGCTCAATGATAAAGCGGTGATTTTTTACGGGTCTGAAACCGCCCACATGACCGATAACAAACTTATGTTCCAGTCCCTCCGCGGCACGAACTCTTTCCCGCAGCGAAATGCTGAAATCAAATCGTTCGGTATCGATACCGTTCGGTATCACCTCGAACGGACTGTTCCCGAACATGAACCGCCCCGCCCCGGCACTGCACGCAAGCAGGCGCGTCGCCGCACGCGGTATCATTTTGCGAAAACAAAGCTTGACCGGCAGTGCATATGTACGCTCCGCAAACGTGCTGTGTGAATGAGCTATTCTCCGCGCGACTCCGTTTGCAGCGGCAATACCCAGTACAGGCGCGCTCATGCAGTCCAGATGTGCATGAACCGTGTGGTATTCCGTATGCGACCTGAAAAACCGGGACGCCGCCGCACGGTACGGAATCGAAAACGGATCGAGCCGCGGCAGATGATATATCCTGCCTCCCATGCTCAATATCTCGTCATCATAATCCTTTTTGCCCTCGCGATGGGTCAGGAAATCAAACTGTACCGCCTCTCTGTCCAGCGCGCGGTAGCAGTTCATCAGCATCGTCTCCAGTCCGCCGCGATTCATATGTGTGACGATGTGCAAAACTCTCAGCGGCTCCATTTCAAACCTCCTGCGGCTGAAGCAGCCGGTCAAGCGTGGCAGCTATGACCTTGCGTCTGTCAAACCGCTCCTCGGCTATCCGACGGCTTTCGCGTCCCATCGCCGCACGCCGGGCATACGGAAGGCTGCAAAAGCTTTTCATCGACCGGTAAAGTGAATCGACGTCGCCCGCACGGCAAAGGAACCCGTTCACACCGGGCTCCACCGCCTCGCGGCAGCCGTGTATATCGCTCGCTATCAGCGGACGCCCGGTGGACGCCGCCTCCAGCAGCACATTTGCCATTCCCTCATGGTACGAAGCGAGCACAAGGCAATCGCAGTCGCGGTAAAACGGAAGCACATCCTCCCGGAATCCCTCGTATATCACGGCGCCTTCATCCGCCGCCGCATTTATCTCCGGAATACATTTTTCCTCCTCCGGACCTACCATCGTCACGACCGCCTCCGTACCTTCCGATCTCAGCCGCCTTACGGCGGTCAACAACTCACTGACGCCCTTTTCACGCATTATACGTCCTACGAAAAGAAATCTCACGGCATATCTTTCAGGCGGATACCGCTCAAACGGAAACCGTGCCGTATCCACGCCGGCGCCGTTCAGCAGGCAGCACTGCTCCGGACGAACCGCTCCGTGTGAAACAAGGCTATCAAGGTTTCCGGCATTTTCAAAGAAAACGGTGCTTGAACGTCTCAGGCACACGCGGTACATCAGCAGCACGAGCCTTCGCAGCAATGTATGTTCAAAAGCGCTCCCTAACCCCGTGACATTGGCGTAATGTATAATTCCCGCCCTCGCGCACGCGAACCCGCCGTAAAGGTTAGGCTTTATCGTATAGGATATCACAAATACAGGCTTTTCCGACCTCAGCAAATTTCTGTACCGAAAACAGAGCTTCATATCGCGGAACGGGTCCGTACCGCGTCTGTCCACCTGCGTATGCACGATACGGCACCCCAGATTTCTCAGCCTTGCAGCGTACCGATCGTCATCAGGTACCGCCGCAACTATATCGAAACGGTCAGCAAGCGCGCATATCAGTTCGCGCCGGAAAAGATACAGACCCGCCGCGCTGTTTGAAAGCACCAATATCTTATCCACCGCATGAGCCTCCGGCAGAGCGCAGTTCATCGAGCCTTGCGCCGACAGCCCTGGGCTGCGTTCCTTCTCTTCTGAGCACCTTAATTACCGTCGCCAGGATTATCCTGCAGTCCACGGCAAACGAAACCGTATCAACATACTTCAGGTCCAATTCGAACTGCCTGTCCCAGTCAATACCGTTCCGTCCGTGTATCTGAGCTTCGCCCGTAAGCCCGGGAGACACCTGATGTCTTTTACGCTCACGGTCCGTGTAATACGGCAGATATTCCGCCGGCAGCGGTCTCGGACCGACAAAACTCATTTCTCCCTTCAGTATATTGAACAGCTCCAAAAGCTCATCTATACTCGTTTCGCGCAAAAATTTTCCCAGGCGCGTTATCCTCTCGCTATCCGGGAGCAAGCGCCCGTCGTCTCCGCGCAAATCGTTCATACTGCGGAACTTTTTCATGACAAACGGCTTCTCGTATTTTCCTGTGCGCACCTGGCTGAACACGACGGGAGCGCCGAGCTTCGCACGTACCGCAACCGCCGCAACGGCTATCAGAGGCCAAAGCATAGCCAGCAGCAGCAATGCCAGAATCACGTCAAGCGCTCTCTTGCCGTATTTCCGATAAGCATTTCTCCCCAACAAGCTATCTCCTGCCCTTCACATAACGTCTGATAAGCTCGCAAACTCTGTCCATGTCCCCGTCAGTCATTTTGATATCGCTCGGCAGACACACTCCGTCAGCAAATATATCGCTTGCCACCGATCCTTGAGATCTGTGACTGAAAAACTCATATCTTCCGAACAACGGCTGCTCATGCATAGGCTTCCATATATGCCGCGACTCAATATTATCCGACTCCAGCACATCCATCAGTTCAACGGGTATCAGCCCTTTTCGGAGGCGTATACATGTCAACCAGCAGTTAGGAATGGTATTTTTTGGCATAGGAGAGAATGAAATATCGGCCAAGTCGCCCAACGCCTGCGAATAAACGGACCGGATCCGTCGTTTCCTTTCCGCATACTCCTCAAGCGTGAACAGCTGACCGCGCCCGATGCCGGCACACACGTTGCTCATACGGTAGTTATACCCTACCTCATAATGCTGATAATACCGCACCCATTCACGCGACTGTGTCGCCCAAAACCGTGCCTTACGCATGTCAGATTCGCTTTCCGAGACTATCATACCGCCGCCGGATGTGGTTATAAGCTTGTTGCCGTTGAAGGAAAAGCATCCGTATTTTCCGAACGTGCCGCAATACTTGCCGTGATATGTAGATGCGAGGGCTTCGGCTGCGTCCTCAATGACCGGCACCCCATGCGAGCTGCATATGTCCATCAGCTCATTCAGCTTTGCAGGTATACCGTAAAGGTGGACCAATATCACCGCACGTGGGTTCGGATACTTTTCAAAAGCCCGCTCGAGCGCCTCGGGGGACATCCCCCACGTCTCCTCTTCGCTGTCGATGAATACGGGCTCACCCTGCTCATACAGTATCGGATTGGCGGATGCCGAAAACGTCAGCGACGAGCAGAACACCCTGTCGCCCGGTCTGATCCCCGTAAGCTTCAACGCAAGGTGTATCGCAGCCGTTCCCGAAGCAAGCACCGCGTCGCTCTTGGCGCCGATATGCTCGCACAATTCTTTGCCGAAAGCCGCCACGTTGGGACCCATGGGCGCTATCCAGTTGGTTTCAAATGCTTCATCGACAAATCTTTTTTCGTGCCCGTTCATAGTCGGTGAAGAAAGATATATCCGCTTTTCCCTTGACGACATCTTAAATCAACTCTTTCTGCAGTCTGAAGCTTCATCCGAGCGGCGGAAGGTAGGTACAAGCTCCATCAGTGCCCGACGTGCCGCCTCGCACTCATCTTCTCTGCTGAGGCTGTTGTCGGACACGAGCTGCCGCAGCCTCTCAAGTCCCTCAAACAGCTCGCCCGTATCCACATCTATCTGCCTGCCGATAAATATCTTGTTGTTATCGGTCTTTTTTATACCCTCTTCGTCCATCAGCAATTCTTCGTACAGCTTTTCGCCGGGACGCAGCCCGGTAAATTCGATGCGGATATCCTTTCCGACCGTAAGACCGGAAAGCTGTATCATTTTCCGGGCAAGATCCAGTATCTTTACGGGCTTGCCCATATCAAGTACAAATATCTCGCCGCCACGCGCCATTGCACCTGCCGTAAGCACAAGCTGACTGGCCTCCGGTATGGTCATAAAATACCTTATGATGTCCGGATGCGTGACCGTCACCGGTCCGCCCTCCGCTATCTGCTGCTTGAAAAGCGGTATGACGGAGCCGCTGGAGCCGAGCACGTTGCCGAACCGCACTGCGGCAAACTGAGTGGCAGACCCCGTCTCGTTCATCGCCTGCACTATCATCTCACAGGCGCGCTTCGTCGCGCCCATCACGTTGGTGGGATTGACGGCCTTGTCGGTGGATATCATGATAAACTTGCCGACACCGTTTGCATCGGCAGCCCTCGCGACATTCAGCGTACCGAATATATTGTTTTTAATCGCCTCATAAGGAGAATCCTCCATCAGCGGCACATGCTTGTGCGCCGCCGCATGGATCACGATGTCGGGACGGTATTCACGGAATATTTTATCGATAACGGCAAAATCACGGACAGACGCTATCAGCGTCACAAGGTCAAGCGTTCTGCCGTATTTTCTTATCAGCTCCTGCTGTATGTTGTAAGCATTGTTTTCAAATATGTCGACTATTATCAAACGGGACGGCGCAAACAGCGCTATCTGTCTGCAAAGCTCGGAGCCTATGGAACCGCCCCCGCCCGTAACGAGCACCGTTTTCCCGCGCACGAACGACAATATCTCCTCGTCCGCCACATCCACGGGCTCGCGCCCCAGCAGCTCGTCCACGGTGATATCGCGCAGCCTGTTGAGCATACCGGACTGCTCGTCCGTCTCGTACAGCCGCGGCGTTATCTTCACTGCACACGAAGTCTCTGCACACCTGTCGAGTATTTTTGCGCGCAGTGCGTTGGTTGCCGAAGGCAGCGCTATGATTATACAGGCTACCTTATACGTTTCGCACACCGAAGGTATGTCGTCACAGGTGCCTACTATCTTAACGTCGTTTATGCGCTTGCCTATCTTTTGTATGTCATCGTCGACTATCGCCACCGGAATGACCGGTGTGGTGGAATCGGAGCGTATCTCATCAAGCAGCATGGCACAGGCGGCACCGCCTCCGACGATAAGCGCACGCGTCCCCGGCGCACGCCGCGCAATATGCGAATGCCCGCGCCGGTAATCCCTGTATATACGATACAACAATCTGGTAGTAACGAGCGCCAGCGTCGACGCCGTCATAAACAACAGATAAAAATACAGCGGTATGCCGAATTTCATCAAATATCTGCTCACGGCAAAAAATATCACCGAGCCGCTCATGGCAGCCACAAGACAAACGAAAAATTCCTTTGACTGCGCGTATCGCCAAAGGCTCGCATATACCCCGAGCACCAGCATCATGAGCACATATGACACTATTGCGGTCAAAAGCGTCCACCAAAACATCGGCACTGTGCTCTCTTTGATGAAATACTCGAGTCTGCAATAATAAAAACAAAATGAGTACACGGAAACGATAAGTATCACGTCTATCAGCATGAGCAGTATCCTGCGCATGCGTGAACCTATTCCATGTATAGACGAACGATAATCCTTCATGTGATCCTCTCATTCGCATGTATTGACATGCGAGATAGTCTATGCTAAAATATTTCTGGAAAATTGAGGTGAAAAAGTATGGTGTATGCCAAAAACCGCGTTGACGAATACGTGCGTGCAATGCGAAAAACAACAGCCTCGGGAAACAGCTTCAGTCTGTCCGTCACCGGATACAGTATGATACCGTTTCTGCGCCCGGGTCTTGACAGCGTCATAATATCGCCCGCATCCGGAATACGCCGCGGGGACATACTGCTTGTGACCGACAAAACCGGCTCGCCCGTGCTTCACCGCGTTTTCAGGCTAAAACGGGGACATTTTGTACTGTTGGGCGATTCGCGGCTCATTCCCGACGGTCCTTACCCGCCGGAATCAGTAATAGGCAGCGTATCCTCTTTCATACGCGACGGAAAAACGCACCGTTTCAGTGAAATATCAAGGCTGGCGGGCATATGCTGGATGAGCTTGCGGATCCTGAGACCGTTCTTCATAAAGCTCCGGAAGCTGTTGAAGCCTCAAACATAAGCGATTCCCCACGTGCGGGCGGAAAGCTTGCGGCAAATCTGTACATTCTGACGAGAGACCGCTTGCACGACGCGATGTCATCCACCCGGTGCATATCAAACCCGTAAACAACGGGGACACCGGTCTGTGCGATCCTTTTTGCTCGGCCGGCGCCAAACGGCCGTTCAAACACTTCGGCGTTCAGCTGTATGACAACATCATCCACCGACAGTATCTCATCAAGCTGCTCCCGTGTATACGGGTACCGGTTGAGATGAGCTATTGTCGGTTTTATTTCATTCCTGTAACAGCAGTTGCATATCTCCTCCGTCAGCCACGGCTCGTAGCCCCCGTAAGGAAGTTCAAAAAGCACCCTGTCCGTGCCGTCGTAGCAAAGCCGACGCAATTCGTCTGAATGCGACAAGCCGTATTCAACGCGCACCTCGGCGCCGAGCACCACGGGCGGCACATCTTCGTTTATACACAAAGAAACCGCCTTCCACGCCGAATCGCGCCGTGTGATAAAATCATTTATACTTTCCCGATGAGGTATGTAATGAGGGGTCGCGCAGACTCTTTCCACGCCTGCGCCGGCAAGAAATCTCAATATTTCGAGAGATTCTTCATCAGTCCGGGCGCCGTCATCAACACCGGGCAAAAAATGGCTGTGGCAATCCGTCATGTCTGACTCTCCCCGGAATAACCGTATGCCGCGGCGTACGAGTACCTTTTGCTCCTGCCCGAAGACTGCAAAGACTCGCCTCGAAGATTGGTAAGCACCGATCCGAGCAGCCTTGCGCCCGACATTTCGATACTCTCCAAAGCACTTTGCAGCTCCTCATGCGTCACGGTATTCGGATCGATCACCAGCAATATCCCCGATGCCTGCGGCGAAAGCACAAGAGCATCGGTAACGACGTTGACAGGAGGAGTATCTATAAATACATAATCATAGACCGCCGCAAGAGCATCAAGTATCTCAGACATGGCATGAGAAGCAAGGAGTTCGGATGGGTTCGGCGGCTGCGGACCCGACGTCAGCAGATCCAGGCGCGGACGGATCGAGCCGTAAATGACACCGTCAGTCTCACCGCTTATCAGCGCCTCGGACAGCCCCGTTTCGTTGCCCACCTTAAATATCCTGTTTTGTGTGGGCTTGCGCAGATCGGCGTCCACTATCAATACCTTTTCATTTTTCTGAGCCATGGACAGCGCAAGGTTGGCACATGTCGTAGACTTGCCCTCGCCCGGCAGAGAACTGCTAACGATAACCACATTGTTACGTTCCCTGACCGGTATCCCGGCAAGCGAAAACACAAGATTCGTGCGAAGCGTTTTGTAGGACTCAGCCACTTGAAACGGTGCGGTTTCGTCCATAAGCGGCTGAACTGTTTTTGCTGCGCGGTGTTTTGTCATGCCCTTACGCATCAGGCTCCCCCTTTCATCCGGAAGCCTTTATGTGTGCGACGCCCCCGCACAGCCGTCACCGCTGCAAAATCCGGTATCTCCCCCAAAATAGGAAATCCGTAGCTCCTTCTTATGTCGGGAACGCCCTTTATCCTTGTATCAAGTGCAAAAGCAGTCATCAATATTCCCACAGCCACGACCACGCCGCCGATCGCAGCAAGAAACGACATACGGTAAGACACCGGATTTGCCCGCACCGCACCGCCGGCGGCAGTCACCATCTTGGCACTGCCCGCGCCGACAATATCCTTTACCGCACTGGGGGCAGACGCCGCTATGATATTGCACATTTCGACCGCAAGATCCCCGTCGCCGCAGTAAACGTAAAGATTCATACATTCCGTATCTTCTACCGCCGAAACGGAAAGACTTATTTTGTCAAGGCCGGCAGCCGCCTCGTCACCGAAATCCTCTCTGACCTGCTCGCGCATGGTATCCGTCGTCAGCAACACCTGATACAGTTTTGCAAGCTGCTGCGCTCCCGCAGAGTCGGTCGGAGAATAATATGTACCCTCATTTATCCGTCCGCTGCTGATGAAAAGCATCGCACCGGCACGGTACACCGGAGCCTTACCGTACTCTTGCGTAAAAAACACCGCACAAAATCCGATGACCGCCGCCAGCACGGGCAGCCACAGGCGCCGCAGCAGGAACAAAGGAAACCCACGCCAGTTGAACCTGCCGCTGTCGTTTATTATATATCTGCTCTTATGCACGCCGTCCATATCACCGCCCCTTATCCGTGGAGGTATTGTCTTTCAGTCATACATTTGCGCGCCTTTGTAACGTTCTCACCATTATCCGTAAAGGTATTCGTCTATCAGCCGCGCAGTCGTGTCAAAATCACACTTTTTTGCGGCGACGTCTCCGTAACGCACATATTCCCATTCGCCCGTGAACGGCACTGCACCCGACCCGCCGAGCTCTACTCCCGAAGCTGCGGCCGAAGCATACGACACGAGTTTTGACAGCGGAAGGTTCGTTTTGACCTTCATCGAGCAATAATCGAGCAGACCGAGCATATCCCTGAGCGATCCGCCGCTGAGTTTTTCCATGATAGCGGCAACGACCTGCCGTTGCCGTTCAGCCCGCTTGGCGACGCTGTCGGACCGGTTCTGAACATGATACATCACATGTCTGCCGTCAAGGTGATTATAGCCCTCGCACAATTCCGGATACGCCGTCCCCCAGCCGTGGACAAGATAGGTAGCCACCTCATCCTGCGAGAGATAAATATCAAGCCCCCCTATGCGATCCACAACGTCTATGATTCCCTGGAGGTCTATTGTGATATAGTACCTGATATCAAGCCCGAAAACGCTGTTCAGCGTATTGATAAGGAGCCCCGCGCCTCCCCAGTAATAAGAATTGTTCAGCTTTGACCATCCGTGTCCCTCTATCGGCACCAACAGGTCACGATCAAATGAAAGCAACCGCACACTGTCGTTTTTACTGTCATATGACACGACGATCATCGCGTCGGATCTGCCTGCGACATTGGCGGGATCGAGCGAATCGCGCCCTATCAGCAATATATTCACGACATGGCTGCTCTTCGGTTCGACAAGCTTTATCTTGTCCGCGAACTGCGGCTCGGAATACACATGTTCGGACTCTCCGTACGATTGGCCTTCCGAAGACTCGTCAGCCGACAATCCCTCGGAGATATCGGAATCCGTATGACCGGGCCCGGGGGAAGGATGCGTATCGTCGTCCGTTACATCCCCGCTTTCATCGTACTGAAAGCTCTCGTCCGGTTCCGTGCTTTCATCCGGGAGCTCGTCCGGTTCCGTGCTTTCATCCGGGAGCTCGTCCGGTTCCGTACTTTCGTCCGGCACTCCGTCAGACGATCCGGATCCCGAAAATTCCATGGAATTATATTCCTCTTCGGTTATCACGTCATACGAGATATCGTCAAAGCCCGGCACGGAATAATCGAGCCCGGATTCGGTAAACCCCGGGTTTTCGTACATATTTCCGTACAAGCGTGCGACGTACAAAACAGCAGTCGCCACAGCCGTAAAAACCGCCACTGCCGCAGCCGCGAGAACACACGCGCCCAAGATCAGAGCCGTCTTTGATTTTCTACTCACGCACCTCATCCTAACCGTATCTGCTCCGTACCGCGGTGCCGTTTCGTGCGCATCGGTCATAAAAATCAAATCATGCTATGCTACGACGAATCCACTGCTCGCAG
>URSI01000001.1 GCA_900550505.1 uncultured Eubacteriales bacterium | reverse complement strand
AATGAATATCGCCGCAGAAAAAATCAGCAGCAGGATGTCGGCGGCTCTTAAGGTAAAATTGCGTTTGAACCGGAGCACTTTCAACAGGTACCCCGCCAAAACGAAACATATCACGCAGCCTATCTGCCAGTCCTCCAAAAAAGGCATCGCCATCAGCGATAAGGTGACCCCGCATTCAGGAGCACACAACACCAAAATGCCAAAAACCGCGATCACGACCCACAAAAGTACGAAGAGCGGCGAACATACCGCGGTGAGCAATCCGCAAACCGTGCCGAGCATGAAAGCGACCCATGCGCCGCCGCTGCGTTTTACCGACTTCATGACCACGGGTCTTACACCGATCACCCGTACAAGGAACCAGCGCCCGAAGAAACTGCTCCTCAATAGTTCCGCGACAGGTCTGTCGGACATCATCAGCATCAGTCCCGCCAGCAGCATGAATCCGGCAATTATCGGATCTTCAGACCTGACGTCATACATATCCAGCGCAAAAAGTCGTGTGGAAAACACCGCAGCAGTATACAGTGCAAAGGTTATAAAATACGTTCCGTATACTCTTGCGGAAGCATCGAGCAGCCCGCGCACCACGGTATAAAACGGCGCAAACACTGACTTTTTTTCAATTTTCACCGCGACAGAAAGTCTCAAAGCACGCAGCCACCTTGCGGCTGCGCTGCGGCTCAAACCCGTCAGCAGCACCGACCGTGCCAGTTTTTCGTTTACGACATCTCCCGAAGTCAGAAGCCGTGCCGGTGCCGATCCGGATATCGCATTGCCTATCTTCTGAAGGACGCCTCTGAGCTTTTTACCGTCCATCACCGACTTTCAACCCCTCGTTTTTCCGTATTTTTTCGATCATATCGGGTCTTCTCTCCGCCGTCCGTTCCAGTGACTGCGTCATGCGCCACTTCTCTATAAGTGCGTGATTGCCGCCGATCAGCACCTCGGGCACGCATCTGCCCTCAAATTCAAGCGGCCGCGTATACTGCGGATATTCCAGCAGTCCGTTGTAATGACTTTCCCTTTCATAGCATTCGCTTTCCGGAAGCACCCCGTCCAGAAGACGCGCCACGCAATCGACAAGCACCGCGGCCGGCAGTTCGCCGCCCGTCAGCACATAATCTCCTATCGATATCTCTTCATCCGCCACGATTTCTATCGCCCTCTCGTCGACGCCTTCATAATGACCGCAAAGCACCACGAGATTGTCATATCGAGCCAGCGAGCGCGCCCGCTCCTGCGTCAGCAACGCCCCCTGCGGCGACATATAGACGGTCCTGACCGTGCCTTCAAGAGAAGCGATGACCGAGCGGTGACAGTCGACTATGGGCTGGCACGCCATTATCATTCCCTTGCCGCCTCCGTACGGCGTGTCGTCTACCCGCCTGTGCTTATCGGCGGTATAATCACGTATATTCACCGTGTCAACCGAAATAATGCCGGACGCCGCGGCACGCCCCAATATGCTGCACGAAAAAACAGGCCTCAGCATCTCGGGGAAAAGCGTCATAACAACAAATTTCATCAGCTCGTCTCAAGCCCTTCGATAACATTCATCCTTATCCCGGTCTCAAGATCTATTGAGACAAGAAACGGTTTTATCGCCGGTATAAGATAATTATGCTCGCCGCTGACGGTATACAGCGGTCTGTATCCGTTCGTATCCACCGCCGTCAAGATTCCGAGCAGTGAGCCGTCCGCATCGTTGAACACGGGCAACCCTATAAGATCGTCGTTATAATATCTTCCGTCCGGCAGCTCCACATCGCTCCTGTCGAAGTACACGACCTTCCCCGCAAGTCCCACGCATTTTTCTCTGCTGTCGAACCCACGGAAGATAAAAGAAGGTATTGACGGTCTGTATATCTCTACTTCAAGCTCGTTTTCGCCTTTTTCGTCAAGATACAGCCGCTCCACCCCCGAGAGAAACTCAGGGCCGTCGCACCAGCAGTCAAATCTCAGCTCGCCCTTCAGGCCGCGCGCAGAGGTCAATCTTCCCGCTTCAAGATATTTTTTCATGGCAATTACTGTTCTCCGTGATCAAATTCTCCGACATTATCTTATTTTGCATCGTTTTCCCGCTTGCGTTCTCCGACGGCACGACCGTCATCCAGAATCCTGCGGACCGTCAGATGCTTGGCCAGTCTGTTCACGTTTGTGATGACCACATCGGTAGTCAATCTCAGCGATCTTTTCCCTGCGCGGGAATTGATCTCGTTTATCCGACCCGAAACATATTCCGCGTCGTCCGCCCCGCGCGAGAACACATCGTCAAATATCTCGCACGCCACATCGTAACCTACCTTTTTCATATGTCTGACCGATTCCTCACGCAGGAAAACAGCATTCGTAAAAATGGTGTCATCCGGGAATGTGACGCTGAGCACCTTCGAATCAATGCTCTTATCCTCAAATATATATCTGCTTCTGTCGAAATAAACGCAAATTATATAGTCCAGCTCTTTGCCTATCAGCGGCCATACGGGTATACCGTCGATCCATCCGCCGTCGACACAGCGTTTGCCGCCCAGGCTCAGGCAACGCGTTAACCCCGGTATGCTCACCGACGCTCTGAGATAATCAGCACGCTTTTTTTCCGGAATATCGTTAAAAAGACAATAGTCCGCCGACATGTCTGTCAGGTCCGTGAGAGTTATAAGCAATTCTCCGGAAAGGCTGCCGGAATATGCGGCAAAATCGTCAAGGAGCCTTGAAAACCTTTCACTACGCAACACGGAACCGATAAATCCCCTGAATGAGCCGCCCGCCATTTCGAGCCACGCCTGCTCCAGCTCGTCGAGCCGCCCGCAGCGATACCCCACCCCGTTGAGCACCCCAATAGACGAGCAGCTGACGCTGACGATATCCTTCTGAGAAAACCGCTCTTCCACCGCACGCAGCACCCCTATCTGATATGCTCCTTTGCCGAGTCCCGCTCCGAGTACAATCCCTATCCTTGCCATAACACCTCCGCCGTCCGGCGTCATCCCACCGGTACGTCCGATATAGATTTTAACCCAAATCGTCTCTCCTGTCAACAAAATTTGCTTTATCCGTCAACAATTCTTGACACGAAGTACGCACAAGTGTATAATACCGCCGGAAGTGATGTTTAAATGAAATTTTCAAGATTTTGTTCAGCGCTCGTACGCAGGGTTCTGGCTCCTGTGCTGTCGTTGACCCTCGTATTGCCGCTGATATTTCTGACCGCCGCCTGCGACGGCGGGGACGACGCCTCCGGCCGTGCCCGCGTCACGGTCGTAGCAACGATATTTCCCGCATACGACGCGGCGCGCTCAATATGCAAGGACATCGAAGGCGTTCAGGTCAAGCTGCTTCTGCGTCCGGGAACCGAATCCCACACATACGATCCCACGCCGCAGGATATAGCGCTGATATCATCATGTGACCTTTTCGTCTGCACCGGCGGCGAAAGCGACGAGTGGGCACGAACCATAACGGAGGGAGCGGAGATGCAGGGCACCGTGCTTGCGATGCTCGACTGTGTCGACCCGCTTTCGGAATCCGACATGGACGGGCTTCCCGGCTCCGAAGACCATACAGACCACGGTCACGGCTATGACGAACACGTCTGGACGTCGCCTGTAAACATGATAAAGATATGTCAGGCAGTGGCGGAAAGCCTCTGCAAAGCAGACCCCGGGAACGCCGGGTCATACCGCGCGAATCTCGACGCACACACAAAAGAGCTGACGGCACTTGACGATGATTTCAGATCTCTTTTTGAGAAAGCCGGGCATGTCACCCTCGTTTTCGGCGACAGGTTCCCGTTCAGATACTTTGCTGAGGAATATTCACTCGAATGGTATGCCGCCTTTCCCGGATGCGCCGAAAACACGGAGCCCAGCGGAGAGATCGTGACATTTCTTGCGGACAAGATAGTTCAGGATAATATCAAAACGGTATTTTACATAGAGCTTTCGACTCACAGGATAGCCGACACTCTTGCCGCCGAGACCGGATGCTCCACTGCCATGCTCCATTCGGTGCACAATGTGACCGCCGACGAATTTGAACGCGGCGAGACTTATCTGTCGCTCATGCGGAACAACCTTGAAACGCTTCGCGAATACTGCGGTAACGGTTAAAACGGCGTGCGCCATTATTCCATATAAGATATCCGGTCGGTAAAATACACCGACCGGATATTTTTGACGTTTTTGGGCCGTATTATGCCGTTTCCTGTTTTTCAGCAAACGACGGAGCCGCTGCAGACGAGTGCTGCGCCGCCGGTCAGCGTTATTCCGCCATCGCCGACGAACACCACAAGGTCGCCGCCGCGCAGCTTCACGGTTATATCCGCGTTCCTGTCGCACAAACCGTTTTCCACCGCCGCCACCGCGGCAGCGCACGCGCCGGTACCGCAGGCAAACGTCTCGCCGTTCCCGCGTTCCCAGACCCGCATCTTCAGCGTGCGGCGGTTGACCACCCGCACAAATTCCGTGTTGACACGTTCCGGGAATATCGGATCGTTCTCAAACATGGGACCCACGGTCTCAGTATCGACGTCGTCCACGCGCGGGCAAAACACCACGCAATGAGGATTGCCCACATTGACGCATGTCACGCGATACGCTTTTCCGCCTATGGTAACATCGCGGTCGACGGCGCTTTCACCTTCGAGCTTTACGGGTATTTCCGCCGGCACGAGCGAAGGACGCCCCATGTCGACGCTGACGGAGCTGACCAGCCCGTTCATGGTGTAAAGCTTCAATGTTCTCACGCCGCTTGCGGTCTCTACCGTCATGATATCCTTACGGACTATACCCCTGTCATAGAGATATTTTGCCACGCAGCGTATACTGTTTCCCGCCATTTTGCCTTCGCTGCCGTCGCGGTTATATATCCGCATCGCGGCGTCGGCACACTTTGAGCGACCGATGAGCACCAACCCATCTCCGCCTATCCCACGGTGCCGGTCACAAAGCGATATCGCAAGCGATTCGGGACAGCTCAGTGTAAAATCCGGATCCTCGATATAAATATAGTCGTTGCCCGCAGCCTCCATCTTTGCGAAGGCTATCGTACGGCGCTCATGTCTCAGATGTGCAATGTCGACAAGCTCTGTGTTGTGCTCGTTGTAGCGGCTCGCAAATATATCAGCCAATGTGCCCGCCGTATCCAGAGACGTAAGGCATACCACTCCGTGCCGCAGGGCGGCGCGGTGTATACGCACATAATCCTCGGACACGCGCGCCGAACCGTCGCCGGTGTATACTATTACGTCGATATCTCCGCGCTCCACCGCGTCAATGACTTCCGCCGTTCTGCCGTCACCCGTACCGCATACGCCGACATCACAGCCGAGCGTGGCTATCTCACGCGCAGTGCCCTCGGTAGCGTAAAGCCTCATGCCGAGATCGCTGAACTTCTTTGCCACCGAGATCACCTCGAATTTGTCGGGATCGGCTACAGAGAAAAATACGGAACGACGACGCGACAGATTACAGCCGGAGGCAAGCAGTCCCTTGAACAGCGCCTCGGTCAGCGTACTGCCGACGCCGAGCACTTCTCCGGTAGACTTCATCTCCGGTCCGAGCGACGAATCGACATCCAGCAGCTTTTCAAAGGAAAATACCGGCACCTTGACGGCGAAGTAAGGAGGCGTGTGATAAAGTCCGGTGCCGTATCCCATCGAAGAAAGGCTTTCGCCTACCATCACGCGGGCGGCAAGATCGACCATAGGCACTCCCGTCACCTTGCTGATATACGGTATCGTCCTTGACGCACGCGGATTGACCTCTATGACGAAAAGCTCACCGTTGTATATGAGATACTGTATATTGACCAATCCCCGCGTCTCGAGCGAAAGTGCAAGATATTCCGACACCTCCACGATCTTTTCCAGCATCCTGTCGTTGATACTGTAAGGAGGATATACGGCTATACTGTCACCGCTGTGCACACCTGCACGCTCTATATGCTGCATTATGCCCGGTATCAGTACATCCGTGCCGTCGCTTATCACGTCGACCTCCAGCTCGCTGCCGCCGAGATACTTGTCCACGAGCACGGTATTCCCCTCGCCCGCCTCGAGTATCAGTCTCATATATTCAAGCGTACACTCGTCGTCATGCGACACTACCATATTTTGGCCGCCTATGACATATGAAGGACGCAGAAGCACCGGATATCCGAGCTCATGCGCCGCTTCGATGGCTTTTTCCGCCGTCAGCACAGCGCGTCCTTTGGGGCGGCGTATCCCGCGAGCCTCAAGCAGCGCGTCAAACTTCTCTCTGTCCTCTGCCGTATCGATGCCGGAAGCTGACGTGCCGAATATCTTTATGCCGAGTGAATCAAGAGCTTTTGCGAGCTTTATAGCCGTCTGCCCGCCGAAGGCAACAACGACGCCCTCAGGCTTTTCCACCTCGCATACACCGAGCACATCCTCAAGCGTCAGCGGCTCAAAATAAAGCCTGTCCGCCGTATCAAAGTCGGTCGACACCGTCTCGGGGTTGTTGTTTATGATTATGACCTCATAGCCCAGTCTGCGCAGTGTGCCCACACAATGCACGCAGGAATAGTCAAATTCAATGCCCTGACCTATACGTATAGGACCGCTGCCGAGCACAATGATCCGTTTTTTAGCCCCGCGGGCGATCGGACGCGACTGGCACTCTCCGTCGCTTACGGCATAGTAATACGGAGCGGCTCCCGCCGTACCGGCGCTGCACACTTCCACCCTGCGGTACACGGGCAGCTTTTTTTCCGGGATACGGCATCCGGATATCCTCTCTATCGCGGCATCGGTATACCCGAGCTTTTTACCCAACTCATATTTCTCACGGTCAAGACCGCTCCTGAGTGACCGCTCGTAATCCGCGAGCCGTCCTATACGCTCTATGAAGTAAGTATCTATTTTTGTGATCTCGCTTATCTTTTCGACACTGACACCCGAGTCAAGCGCCTCAAAGATACGGAAGATACGCAGGTCGTCACAGACAGCCAGCCTTTCCGTGATATCTCCCTCTCCCGTATAGGCTCTCAGTGTGTCGAGCGAAAGCTCGGCGCCGCGCACCGCCTTCATGAGCGCCGCTTCGAACGTATCCGCTATCGACATCACCTCGCCCGTCGCCTTCATCTGCGTGCCGAGCGTCCTGGGTGCTCCGTGGAACTTGTCAAAGGGCCACTTGGGGAACTTGACCACCACGTAATCCACTACCGGCTCGCTGAGCGCGGAAGGTCCGCCGTCGTCAGGGCTGACTATCTCGCCGAGCAAGAATCCCAGCGCCACTTTTGTGGCGACCTTGGCTATCGGATATCCCGTCGCCTTGCTCGCAAGCGCGGAGGAGCGCGACACTCTCGGATTGACCTCGATGACGGCATACTTCGACGTCACCGGGTCAAAAGCGAACTGGACATTGCATGCGCCCTCTATATCGAGCGCCCGGACGATATCCAGCGACGCGTTTCTGAGCATCTCAAGCTCACCGTCGCTGAGCGTCAGCGCCGGGGCGGCGACTATGCTGTCCCCGGTATGCACGCCGACAGGATCGATATTCTCCATCGAGCAAACAATAATGCTGTTGCCCGCGGTATCTCTCATTGTTTCGAACTCGATCTCTTTCCACCCGTAGATATATTTCTCCACAAGGATCTGAGAAATGGGCGAAAGCAATAAGCCGTTGGCGGCTACCGTCATGAACTCGTCTTTATTATAAGCGACCCCGCCGCCCGAACCGCCGAGAGTAAAGGCGGGGCGTATTATGACAGGATATCCTATCCTGTCCGCACATTCCACCGCCGCTTCGAGCGTTGTCGCGATGCCCGAGGGTATGCACGGCTGACCTATCTCGAGCATTTTTTCTTTAAAAAGCTCTCTGTCCTCGGCAAGGCTTATCGCCTTTTCGTTCGTGCCGAGCAATCTCACGCCGTTTGCCTGCAGGAATCCTTCCTGTGAAAGCTGCATGGCAAGCGTCAGCCCGGTCTGACCTCCGAGCGTGGCGAGCATACTGTCCGGCTTTTCCTTCAATATGATGCGTTTGACCGTTTCTTTCGTAAGCGGCTCAAGATATATTTCATCCGCCAGCATGGTGTCCGTCATTATTGTAGCGGGATTTGAGTTGACGAGCACCACCTCCAGCCCGGCCTGCTTAAGAACCCTGCAAGCCTGAGCGCCCGCATAATCGAATTCCGCCGCCTGACCTATAACGATGGGACCGGAACCGATCACAAGCACTTTTTTGATGTTTTTATCCGTAGGCATTGCTTTCCCCCGTTTCTTATACAAAAAGCCCGACCGGCAGAACCTTTCAGTTTCTGCCGCTCATCAACTTGACGAGGACGGCTTTCTGGGCGTGCAGACGGTTCTCCGCTTCGTCAAATATTTCGTTTGCGTGAAGTTCAAATGTCTCTTCGGTTATCTCCTCACCGCGATGCGCCGGCAAACAGTGAAGCACCATACAATCGGCGTTCGCCGCCTTCATCAGCTCCTCGCTTACGCAATAGCCGCAGAATGCTTTCCGGCGCTGCTGAGCCTCGGATTCCTGTCCCATTGATGCCCACACGTCGGTGTACACCACATCCGCGCCGCTGACAGCCTCCGCAGGATCCGTCGTCATGAGGAAATCACCGTTTTTCTTTGCCCATTCCATGAGCTCACTGTCCGGCTCATAGCCCTGAGGACAGGCTATGGCAAAGCTCATACCGCATTTGACAGCGCCCACCATGAGGGAATTTGCCATGTTGTTCCCGTCGCCCACGAATGCCATCTTAAGCCCGTCAAATCCGCCCTTATATTCTCTTATCGTCATAAGGTCGGCAAGCACCTGACAGGGATGCGCATAGTCGGTGAGCCCGTTTATTATCGGTATGCCGCCGTACTCGGCAAGTTCCTCAACGTCGCTTTGCCGGTATGTGCGTATCATGATCCCGTCAAGATATCTGGAAAGCACGCGTGCGGTATCCTTTATCGGCTCACCGCGCCCCAGCTGCAGATCGCTGCCGCTCAGAAACAGCGCAGAACCGCCGAGCTGATACATTCCCGCTTCAAATGACACCCTCGTACGGGTAGAAGATTTCTGGAATATCATTCCCAGAGTCTTACCGGCAAGATATTTTTTATCTATGCCATGTGATTTTTCATACTTGAGCTGATCTGCAAGATTGAGCAGCTCCGTTATCTCAGCCGGCGAAACGTCGCCGAGCTTCAGCAGATGTTTCACTTTTTCAGTGCCTCCTTAAGTATTTCTGTTCCCTTCCGGAGAAGGTCGATCGGGATATTCAGCGGCGGCAGCAGCCTCACCTTGTCTTTCGCCGAGAGGACGAGCAGTCCGTTCTCAAGGCAGTCGCTTATCACGTCCTTTACAGGTCTTACCGGCTTCACACCGATGAGCAGCCCCAATCCGCTGACGCTTTCGACGCCTTCGGCACCCTCAAGCTCCGAACGTATCAGTCGCTCGCGTTCCAAAACGCCCTCAAGCAGCGCATCGTCGATACGATCAAGTATACTGACAGCACCCGCGCAGCACACCGGGTTCCCGCCGAAAGTCGAACCGTGCGTGCCGGCTGTGAGCGTGTCGGCGCACTTTTTTCCGAACAGCGTGGCACCTATCGGAAGCCCGCCGCCGAGTCCCTTCGCCGTCGTCAGTATATCCGGCACAATGCCGTAGCGCTCATATGCGTAAAGCGCACCGCAGCGTCCGTTGCCCGTTTGCACCTCGTCGATTATCAGCAGGCTGTCATTTTCGCGGCAAGCGCGGGCAACAGCCTGAACGAAGGCTTTATCGAGCACATTCACCCCGCCCTCTCCCTGCACGAGTTCGAGCATGACGGCGACTGTGTCTTCGCCCATGAGCGAAAGCAACGCTTCCGTATCATTAGGCGGTGTGTGCACAAATCCCTGTGTAAACGGTCCGAAATCGGTGTGGAACACCTCCTGCCCTGTCGCCGAAAGCGTAGTTATCGTCCTGCCGTGGAAAGACCCGGTGAGAGTCACGATCTTATTTCTTTTTTCACCGTAGCGGTCGTGTGCGTATTTGCGTGCCGTCTTGATGGCGCATTCATTGGCTTCCGCACCGGAATTTGAAAAGAACACCTTTTCGGCGAAGGTACGTGCGCACAGCTTCTGAGCCAGAACGGTCTGCGGCTCCGTAAAATAAAGATTCGAGGCGTGCGCCAGCCTGCCAAGCTGACCGGTAACGGCTGCTACCCACTCCGGATCACGGTGCCCGAAGATATTTACGGCTATGCCGCTGCCGAGGTCTATACATTCAAGTCCGTCATCGGTCGTTACCACGGCTCCGCTGCCCTCGGACATCACAGTCGGAAACCGCGAGTACGTGCCGGCTATATACTGCCGGTCGCGTTCGCGTATATCGTTGTTTTTTCCCGTTTGCATTTGAATTCTCCCCGCCAAGTTTCTCTTCAAGCGAACATGGTGCCGATGCCTTCGTCGGTAAGAAGCTCTATAAGAATGGAGTGCTTGACCCTTCCGTCTATTATGAACACCTTGCGCACTCCGCGACGTATCGCCTCAACGCAGCATTCCGCCTTCGGTATCATTCCGCCGCAGATAACACCGCTGCGTATAAGGCTCGGCACCTCGCTCACATTCACCGAAGGGATCAGGGTCGTCGGGTCATCCTTCTTCCTGAGCAGCCCTACGGTATCAGTCATGGAAACAAGGCATTCCGCACCCAGCTCGCCTGCTATCCGGGCAGCCGCGGTGTCTGCGTTTATGTTATACACATTGCCGTCGGCATCGCTGCCAACCGTTGATATCACCGGTATATATCCCTTGTCGAGCACATCGGTGATGATACGCGTGTCCACGGAGACGATGTCGCCTACGAATCCGAGTTCTTCGCTCACCTTTGATGCCGTCAGTAAACCGGCGTCAAGCCCGCTGAGTCCGACCGCACGGCCGCCGGTCATTCCGAGCAGCGCCACGAGCTGCTTGTTTATCTTGCCGGCAAGCACCATCAGCGCCACCTGAGCCGTCTGTGCGTCCGTGACACGCAAGCCGTTGACGAACCGGCTCTCCTTGCCCATACTTGCAAGGGTCTCACTTATCTCCGGACCGCCGCCGTGAACGACGACGACCTTTACGCCGATAAGCGAAAGCAGCACCACGTCTCCCATGACGGCATTTTTCAGTTCCTCGCTTATCATGGCGTTCCCGCCGTACTTTATGACCACCGTTTTGCCGGTATATTCGCGAATATAAGGCAGGGCGTGCACGAGCACTCCGGCACGCTGCGCGTTTGTAAGTTCTCCTTCTTTCATGTCCTGTAATCTCCGTTGATCCTGACGTAATCATAGGTAAGGTCACAGCCGTACGCCACGGCGCTGCCCTGACCCTTTCCGAGAGAAACCGAAATGGTTATCTCCTTTTGCTGCAATATCTCTTTTGCCTTCTCCTCGCTGAATTCAACGCCGAATCCCCCGCGGCATACCTCAACGGTACCTGCCGACGAAGCAAAGCGTACATCCGTCTCCGAAGGCTCGAACGCGGCGCCGGAATATCCCAGAGCGCAAATCACCCTTCCCCAGTTCGCGTCCGACCCGAACATGGCAACCTTTACCAGCGGTGAACCCACAACACTCTTTGCCGCCAGCCGCGCCGCGGCTTTATCCACGGCGCCGGTGACCTCGCATATCAGGAGCTTCGTGGCGCCCTCGCCGTCGCCGGCGATCATTTTTGAAAGCCCGGCAAGCAGCAATGTCAGCGCTTTCGTAAACTCCGAAAGTCCTTCCCCGCCGGTTATCCTTTCGTTGCCGGCCATACCGTTCGCCATTATCGCCACCGTATCATTAGTCGACGTATCGCCGTCGACAGTCACCATATTGAAGGTATCGTCTGCGGCAACGGACAGCGCCTTTGAAAGCGCTTCGGACGATATCGAACAATCGGTCGTAAGGAAAACCAGCATCGTCGCCATATTCGGACATATCATACCCGAGCCCTTTGCGATACCGCCAATCCTGCACTCGACACCGCCGCAGTCAAACGAAACCGCAAGCTGCTTTGCATATGTGTCAGTCGTCATTATCGCCTCTGCCGCAGCACTTGAGTCTCTGCCGAGTGCCCCGACAAGTGTGTCCATCGAATTTTCTATGGGCTCTATGTCCAGAGTCTGCCCTATCACCCCGGTAGATGCGACTATCACATCACTTGCCGGTATCCCGGTATGCCGCTCGACGAGCCTGCACATTGCCTCCGCTTTTGCCTCACCGTCGGCGTTGCAGGTATTGGCGTTTCCGCTGTTGCAGATCACCGCCTGCGCCGCACCGTCCGCAATATTGCGCTGCGTGACGAGTATCGGTGCGCCCTTCACCTTGTTGGTCGTATAGATCGCCGCCGCGTCGGCACGCACCTCGCTTACAATAAGCGCAAGGTCTTTTTTATTTTTACCGCGCCTGATACCGCAATGTATCCCTGCCGCCTTAAAACCCGACGGCGCGCATATTCCGCCCTCTGTCATTTTCATAATAATATCAGTCTCCCGTGACCAGTGAATATTTTTCGTCCTTGCCGCACATCAGGTTGAAGCACTGGACCGCCGCGCCCGACGCGCCCTTGCCCAGATTATCAAACGACGCGTACACCGTCGCACGCACATCGTTACCGCATACGGCTATCTTCATATCGTCTCTTCCGCTCATAAGCGCACCGGAAGCGTCAAACCCCGCCCCGTCCGTGACACTTACGACCCCGTCGGTATAAAAGCTCTCATAAATCTTTTCGATCTGCTTGCATGTCACACCGAACTGCTCGCAGAAAAGGGGGACAGCCACCAGCATTCCCGAATAATAGTCGGAAACTATCGGCGAAAAGTGCGGAGGTGTTTCAAGTCCGGATATCGCCTGCATCTCCGGCAGATGCTTGTGTGTCTGCCCGAGCGCATAACATCTCGGCGCGTCCAGTATCGGTTCGCGTGACGGATCCTCGTACTGAGCTATCATCTTTTTTCCGCCGCCGCTGTACCCCGTCAGGGAAAAACAGCTTATCTGCGCATCAGCCGGTATCACCGACAGCCGCACGAGCGGTGTGATCAGAGCCAGGAACCCGCCTGCGTGGCAGCCCGGCACCGCAACTCTCGAGGATGACCGTATCCTGTCCCTGTATCCGAGCTCCGGGAATCCGTACACCCATTCCGGATCGGTGCGGTGCGCCGTGCTCGCGTCGATCACGCGCGTCCCCGCCTGCAACGCCATCTTCGCCGCGACGCGCGCGGCGTCGTCAGGCAGGCAGAGAAACACGATATCGCTCTGAGACATCAGCCTCGCACGTTCTCCCACGTCCTTGCGCAGTTCCGGAGATATCTGCATGAGCTGAACGTCATCACGTTCGGCAAGACGTTGTGCTATCCGCAGCCCCGTAGTACCTTCGCTGCCGTCTATAAATACTCTTGTTTTCATTTAATGAACCGTCCAATACTTCATCCGGCGCGCTGCCGGCCGTGTATTTATGTTTGAAATCCTTTATTTTCGGCGCACGAGCCGATCTTTCATTGCATTTCCTTCAGTTCGGCACGCACCGCTTCTATCTGCGCTTTCACGCATTCAGGTGCCGTTCCGCCGAACGAACGCCTTTGAGCAAGGCATCTGTCAAGCGATACCGCCTCATATATATCGTCACCGAAAAGCTCAGAGAAGCTCCGGTATTCTTCCGGGCTCAGCGTTTCCAGCGTTTTGCGCTCTTTTATGCAGTACGCAACTATCGTACCGCTTATCTTATATGCGGCACGGAACGGCAGTCCCTTTGCCACAAGGTAATCCGCCATATCGGTGGCGTTTATGAAGCCCTCGGCAGCCGCTCTGCGCATTCTGTCCGAACGCACCGCCGCGCTGCGGAGCATGGGCGGTATCAGCGAAAGCTGGGCACAAAGGGTGTCAATGCTGTCAAACACCGCCTCCTTGTCCTCCTGCATATCCTTATTGTAGGCGAGAGGAAGTGATTTCAGCATCGTCAGCAGCGCGGTCAGATCGCCGTATATCCTGCCGGATTTGCCGCGGATAAGCTCCGCTATATCCGGATTTTTCTTCTGGGGCATTATCGAAGAACCGGTGGAAAACGAATCGTCGAGCTCAAGATATCCGAATTCCCAGGAGCAATACATGATGATCTCTTCACACAGTCTCGAAAGATGCATGGCGCATATGGCACAGCACGCAGCAAGCTCGACTGCAAAGTCACGGTCTGAAACGCCGTCTATACTGTTACCGCACGGACGGTCAAACCCCAAAGCCGACGCGGTGGCAAAACGGTCTATCGGAAACGTGGTCCCCGCCAGTGCACACGAGCCCAGCGGCGACACGTTCATCCGTTTGCGGCAGTCGGCAAATCTCGAAATATCTCTCAGCAGCATATGGGCATACGCCATCAGCACATGGCCGAACGAGACCGGCTGTGCACGCTGAAGATGCGTATATCCCGGCATTATGGTCCCGGCATGTTCACCTGCTATTTCAGCCATGGTCTCAACGGCTTTTACCAAAAGCCCGGTAACGGCGTCGATACGTCTGCGGAGATAGAGCCTCACATCCGTCGCCACCTGATCGTTCCGGCTGCGTGCGGTGTGCAGCTTCTTACCCGTATCTCCGATACGACGGGTAAGCTCAGCCTCCATGAAGGAATGTATGTCCTCATATGTTTCATCTATCTCAAGGTCGCCTGTCTCCAGCTCCTTGAGCATCATGTCAAGCGTACCGACTATCAGTTCGCTTTCCTTCGCAGTGATTATACCTACGCTGCCGAGCATGGCAGCGTGAGCCTTCGAGCCCTCGATATCCTCGCGGTACATCCGTTTGTCCACCCGGATCGAAGAATTGAAGTCGTTTGCGGCGCTGTCGAGACTTTTTTCAAACCGCCCCGCCCATATCTTATCCTGCATTTTTCAGCCTTTCCCCCGTGTCATATCAAACCGTCCGAAAAACCCCGCTTCCCCCGCGGTCCATATAAGACACCGCGGGGGTCCCAGGATCATGTCATGACGTCATCCGGAACAGCCGGACACTTTATTTTCCCAGTTTTTTGTTAAGACGCGCCTTTACCGTGACGGGAAGCCCGAACAGGTCTATGAATCCCTTTGAATCACGCTGATCGTAAACATCGTCTTCGCCGAAGGTCGCGATATCCTCATCGTACAGCGAATACGGGCTCGTCACGCCGGCGTTTATGATATTGCCCTTATAAAGCTTGAGTCTGACAGTACCGGTGACCGTCTCCTGCGTTTTGTCGACAAATGCGTCAAGCGCCTCACGCAGAGGAGTGAACCACTGACCGTTGTAAACAAGGTCGGCATATTTCTGCGCCACGAGCTGTTTATAATGCGACGTCTCTTTGTCGAGCGTTATGGTCTCAAGCACCTTATGTGCATGGTAAAGTATCGTTCCGCCGGGAGTCTCGTAAACGCCGCGCGACTTCATGCCCACGAGCCTGTTTTCCACGAGGTCGGCAAGCCCGATACCGTTTTTACCGCCCAGCTCGTTGAGCTTTTCAAGCAGCGCGACGGCTCCCGGCTCCTCCCCGTCCACAGATACCGGAACGCCCTTGACAAAGCCTATTTCGACGTAAGTGGGCTTATCCGGCGCCGCCTCAGGCGATACGCCCAGTTCAAGAAATCCCTCCTTGTTGTACTGCGGTTCGTTTGCGGGATCCTCAAGGTCCAGGCCCTCATGCGAAAGATGCCAGATGTTTTTGTCCTTCGAATAGTTTGTCTCGCGGTTGATCTTCAGCGGTATGTTGTGCGCTATGGCGTAATCTATTTCCTCATCGCGCGACTTGATCGACCACTCGCGCCACGGAGCTATTATCTTCATGTCGGGAGCAAACGCCTTGATGGTGAGCTCGAAGCGCACCTGGTCGTTGCCCTTGCCCGTACAGCCGTGACAAATGGCGTCGGCGCCCTCCGCCAACGCTATCTCGACGATACGCTTTGCGATCACGGGGCGTGCGAACGAAGTGCCAAGCAGATAATCGCTCTCATAAACCGCGCCCGCCTTCAGCGTCGGGAACACATAATCCTCCAGAAACTCCTTTTTGAGATCCTCGATATACAGCTTCGACGCGCCGGTGGCTATCGCCTTTTCTTCCAAGCCGTCGAGCTCCGTGCCCTGCCCCACGTCGCCGGACACCGCGATGACCTCACAATTGTCGTAATTCTCCTTCAGCCACGGTATGATTATGGATGTATCCAAGCCGCCTGAATACGCAAGCACTACTTTTTTGATCTTTTTTTCGTTGCCCATCTCAATAACATCTCCGTTAACATTTATTTATACGGTGATTATACACGTTTTTTTGCATATGTCAAGCGTTTTATACATCAAATCGGAATTTTATGCGTTGATTCAATTGTACTGTGTCATAAAAGAGGGTTTTTGTGCATTATGTTCACATACGTCACCATTTCAACGCATTTCGGCGCATTTTAGACCGCAAATGTGAAAAAAAGGTGATAAAATCAGGCAAAAAACACTTGACAATACCTACCTTGCAGCGTATAATCACGGTATAAAATCGATAAGGAGACAAACCGATGAAAAAAATCGCAGTATTTCTTGCAATACTTATGGTAGCGATGCTCGCGGTCTCATGCACTACGGATACCGCCGAATCTTCCGGGGGAACATCCAAACCCGCAACGAGCAAGACCGAAAGCACCTCCTCAAAACCTCAGGAAGACACCTCGAAGGAAGAGTCAATGGGGGACTATTCGCAGCCTGAGCCGGAGCCCACGCTGCTTTATGTCAACGCCTTCAACGGCACCATCAACAACTCCGTTTCCGGTCAGTTTCATGAGACTCCCAACGCCTTTACCGAGGGTGCCGGCACGCTCGTAACGGATGAATATACCGGATCACTCTCCGGATTTGCCTGGGCAGGCGTTGCGATCTTCAAGCCGACCGACGAGGAAGGCGTGTATGAGGTCGTCTACTCAAGCGGTTCCGACGGCACCGACAAGGATCCCGCAGACATGGTCATCCCGGAAGGCGGCTTCCTGTATTCTGCCAACACCGGCAACGACTGGCCGGCGCTCGTCGAGCAGAACAAAGACCTTATTGCTCAGATAGACAGCGGTGAGGTGGAGAACACTCTCTGGTGGTATCCTGCCAATAAGGATTACCCCAACTTCACGACTCCCGAGATCACCAATTCAACGTCCGCTGCCGGTTCGCTGTTCATCGGCGCGAAAGCTACGCTCGTCGGTATCGACCTTGAAAACGGTACCATCGAAGAAGATTTCGGCGCTTATATCTCCATAATCAACATACCCAGCTGAATTCAGCATCTGTGAGAGCTGCTGCAATTGTATCAGCCAAGAGCAGGAGAGATTTTTCTCTCCTGCTTTTTCGTATCATATACCGTAAAAATCCCGACAAAAAAGAGGATCCGCCTTTTTTCCGAAGGCGGATCCGTTTGCATTGTGATAATTTACTGTGACCGTGCGTTTCAATAAATGGGGAACCGGTCGCAGAGCGCACAGACCTGTTCACGCACATAATCGCGGCTGTTCTCAAAATCCGCCGCAGTGAGCCTTATAAGCTCTGCTATGGTCTTCATTTCATCGATACCGAAGCCCCTGGTCGTAACGGCAGGCGTACCGATACGGACACCGCTGGTAACGGTAGGCTTTTGCGGATCTCCCGGGATAGCGTTTTTGTTTACGGTAATATACACCTCGTCAAGTCTGTGCTCCAGCTCCTTGCCGGTGATATCAAACGGGCGAAGGTCCACGAGCATGAGATGGTTGTCGGTGCCACCGGAAACGAGGTCAAATCCCTTTTCACGCAGCTGTGCTGCCAGGCACGCGGCGTTTTCGACCACACGGCGCTGATAATCACGGAATTCCGGTTTCAGCGCTTCACCAAAGCAGGCAGCCTTGGCGGCTATGATATGCATGAGCGGTCCGCCCTGCGAGCCGGGGAATATAGCCTTGTCTATCTGCTTGGCAAGCTCCTCACGGCACATTATCATACCGCCGCGCGGACCTCTCAGCGTCTTATGCGTGGTCGTGGTGACAACATCGGCATAAGGCACGGGGCTCGGATGTACGCCGGCTGCCACAAGCCCGGCTATATGAGCCATATCCACCATAAGATAAGCGCCGACCTTTTTGGCTATCTCTGAAAAACGCTTGAAATCTATGACACGCGGATACGCAGAAGCTCCTGCCACTATCAGCTTGGGTTTGCATTCAAGCGCCAGCTCCTCGACACGGTCATAATCTATCGTTTGCGTCTGCTCGTCAACGCCGTAAGGCACTACGTTGAAGTATTTTCCCGAAAAGTTGACGCTGCTGCCATGCGTAAGATGACCGCCGTGAGCAAGGCTCATGCCCATGATGGTGTCACCGGCGGAGAGCAGCGCAATATACACCGCGGTATTGGCCTGTGCGCCGCTGTGGGGCTGGACGTTCACATGCTCGGCGCCGAAAAGCTCTTTGGCACGGGATATGGCAAGATTCTCCACGACGTCAACGTATTCGCAGCCGCCGTAATATCTCTTTGCCGGATATCCTTCCGCATACTTATTTGTCAAAAT
Source organism: uncultured Eubacteriales bacterium (assembly GCA_900550505.1). Taxonomy (GTDB): domain Bacteria; phylum Bacillota; class Clostridia; order Oscillospirales; family CAG-382; genus UMGS1307. The sequence goes on along the minus strand of URSI01000001.1, from coordinate 10,198 downwards.
GGTGCCGGCGGCGGCGAGCACGGTCTCGGAAACGATATTCTCCGAAGCGATAAGCTCGATATTCCGCCGTTCTCTTTTAAGCTCGTCCGCAATGGCAGCGGCAAGCGCCGGATCGCTCGAGGCGATGAAGTCGATCGTTTTGTCAGCGAAGCTGTTTCTTTCACCCATGCTTTTCAGGCCGTCCTTAAACATATTTTTCTTTGAATACTATACAACATATTGTCCCTTAAATCAAGCGTATTTGCCGATTTTCGGCGTATTTTGTGACTGTAAACATATTTAAGCCGCGACCCGGGCACGTTTTCGGCATTTTTGCGGCTGAAGTGTCATATATAGTCATCGTCATAAAAACATGCGGAGGTGTGACGATGACAGAGCACAGGCGTTCACTGGCGCTGGGTGCGGCGATGCTTACGGGCTTCTCGCTCCTCACAAAATTTATGGGCATGGGCTTCAGGCTCTACCTCACCGCACGCATAGGTGCGGAAGGGATCGGGCTTTTTCAGGTCATAATGTCCGTATTCTCGCTCTTTGCCACTTTCGCTTCTGCGGGATTCACGGTGGCGGTATCAAAGCTTGCGGCGCAGCGAAGCGAAGCGGGCAGCATAACCACCGGCGCCGTATCGGTATTCAGAAAAGCAGTCGCCGTTTCGATGGTACCGGCTCTGACGGGATTTGCGGTGCTGACGTTTTTCGGCGGACCGCTCGCCTCCTCACTGATGCACGACGCACGGCTCGCACCCTCGCTCAGGATACTGGCAGCAGGTCTGCCGTTTATCGCGGCGTCAAACTGTCTCAAAGGGCTGTTTCTTGCAGAGGGAAAAGCATGGAAGACAGCTCTGGCGCCGGTCACAGAGCAGCTTGTCAGGATAATCGTAAGCTGCGCCGTATTTTTCTTTCTCATGCCTGATGAGCTGGACGCCGGAAGGCTCTGCGCTGCCGCGGCATTAGGCGCCACGGCCGGCGAGATATCTTCGTTTGCCTTTCTTTTTACCGTATTTGCGTTCACGTCAAAAGTCCGCGGTGGCAGCGCACCGTCACGCAGTGAGCTTATTTCCGAAATAGCGCCGCTGGCTGCCGGCTCATATGTCACGACCGCTTTGCACAGTGGTGAAGGGCTGCTCATACCGCTGTGCCTGACGCTCTACGGCGGCGACAGATCCACGGCTCTCGCCGAATACGGAATGATACGCGGAATGGTGATACCGCTGTTGTTTTTCCCTTTTTCGTTCCTGTCCTCACTCGTATCGCTGCTCATACCCGACCTCTCGCGGGAGGGTATGCGGGGGCAGGACGCCGTAAGACACCGTGTAAACAGGATCATCGGACCCTCGCTCATCTTTTCGCTGTTTGTGGGCGCCGTATTTTTCCTGTTTCCTTCACAGCTTGCCGTTCTGTTTTACAAAAGCGACGAATGCTCATACGCGCTCCGCGTGCTCGCGGCGGTCCCACCCGCCATGTATATCGAAACAGTCTGCGACGGCATACTGAAGGCGATAGGATATCAACGCTTCACGCTTTTCTGCAACGTGCTCAATTCGATACTTCGTGTCGTCTGCATCATTGTCCTGCTCCCGAGGACCGGGGCGCAGGGATATCTGTGGCTGCTGTTCGCATCCAATCTTTTCACGTTCGCCATGTGCTATTTCAAGCTGCGCAGCGTTACCGGATTTACTTTATCGGAATCTCTTCGGTTTTACCCGAGGAAAAAGCGTATACGACCGCGCGCGTGACTGGTCTGCCCGTCATTTCCGCAACAGCGCGGCAATAACACAAAAGCTGCGTGCGGTGTCGTTCGCCTATCGCGGTGTCGTCCCTGTCGGTCTTATAATCGACCACCGTATACCCGCCTTCACGATTTTCAAAGAACAGATCTATCACGCCCTGTACTATGATCTTTTCCCCTTCAAGTTCCTCAGAGACGGAGAACCGTTTTTCGCGCCAGACCTCGGGACTTGAAGCTATTTCACCGTATATATCGGATGTAAAAAACCTCTCGAGCTTGGCAAAATCGAGCAGTTCCGGCTTCCGGTCCGCCATAAACCTTTCTCTGACGAGCCTTGCGGCCTCGTTGCGGGCGCCGTATGCAATGACGTTTTCAAAGCTGCAGAACTGCATGAATTCATGCATGGCGGTGCCGACGGCAGCGCCGTCACGTCCCGTTACGAAAACGGGGCGGCGACCGACCACGGAATACGGCACCGTTTCCGCCTGCCCGCGGATACTCAGCTCGGAAACGGATATCTTCGTCCGCGGAGCCGGCGGATAGGGATAGACAAAGTCCAGTGCACGCCGTATCTCGGATATATCCGCACCGTTACCGCTGTAAATTTCCGGACTTTCAACATTTCGTGCGGATATTTCTCCGCTCACGTCAGGCTCTGCGGCAGTATCGATAAGCTCACAGTATTTATCTATATCCGGCACGGACAGCAATGACGCCATATAGCTGTCCGCAGCCGTTTTTTTAGCTCCGCACACATACAGTCTTTCCTTCGCACGTGTAAGCGCCACATAAAGCAGCCTCCGCTCCTCGCGCAGCAGCTCTGCCTGTTCCTCGCGCACTGCTATACGGCGCCTTACGGTGTCTGTCATGATAAGGGTATGCGGATCAAAGCACCTGAAGGATATACCGCTGCCGCGCGATACGATCATCCGCTCTCTGACGTCCTTCTTGTTTATCCCGGACGATGCGCCGCACAGGAACACGGCGGGAAAATCCAGTCCCTTTGAGCTGTGTATGGTCATTATCCTGACGCAGTCACCCGCCCCGCCGTCATAGCCCTTGGGCGGCTTCCCCCGTTGTGCAGCTTCCCTGAAATACTCGTTGAACGCGCCGACGGTACGATATGACGTTTTTTCAAACGACCGCACCTGCTGATAGAATATCAGCAGGTTTTTTCTCGCCGCCGGGGTGTCCGCCCCGAGCATTCCGGTCATGCCGTAAATTCTCCACACCAAAGCGGAAAGCGAAAGTCTGTCCGCCAGTCTCCGCAATCTCTCAAGTCCGTCGAGCGCCGCCGCAGCCTTGTCCGAGATCTCCGCCCCACGGCAACGCACCAATGCCGCAGTGTGCGGTCCGCGTCTTACGCGCGCCACCCTGCGCCTGCTCACGAGTCTGAGCCGTCCCACGCTTCTGCGAATCGCAGCCCCGCGAAGCGAAGAATAAAGCGTCACGGCGTGCGAATCACGGCGAAGCTCATACAGCTCCTGCGCGGAAAACCCGAACACCGGACTGCGCAGCACTCCGGCAAGCGCTATATCGTCAAGCGGGTTTTCTATACATCTGAGGACACTTTGCGCCAGCTGTATCTCGGGTGCCGTAAAATAACCGTTGCCGTTCGCCGTTGCAAAAGGTATTCCCCGTGCGGAAAGCGCGGCGCACAGCTCCTGTATGTGATCTGCCACTCCCCTGCGGAGCACGGCTATGTCTCCGTATCCCATGATCCCGCCGTCGCGCCTGACGGCGCTGCAGCAGTTCAGCCCCAACATCAGCGCGCGCCTGTTCGATATGACAGACAGGGACGCCTGTCGCCAGGCGCTGACGGGCTGTTTTGCTGACCTGATCATTCTCTGCGCCGGCACCTGCGAATACCTCGATCACGGACAGGTGGATGCCGCCCTCGTGGAGCGGGTGATGGCCACCAACTTCCTTGGGCCGGTGAACTGCCTGGCGGCGCTGCAGACGCAGCTGGAGGCTGGCGATCGGGTGGTGCTGGTCAGCTCCATGGCGCACTGGCTGCCCTTCCCGCGCGCGGAAGCCTATGGCGCCTCCAAGGCGGCGCTGACCTGGTTTGCCAACAGCCTGCGTCTTGACTGGGAGCCGAAAGGGGTCGCCGTCACGGTGGTCTCTCCAGGCTTCGTCGACACCCCGCTGACGCGCAAAAACGACTTTGCCATGCCCGGCCGGGTGAGCGTGGATCGGGCAGTGGCGGCGATCCGTCACGGCCTGGCGAAGGGAAAAAACCACATCGCCTTCCCCACCGGTTTCAGCCTGGCCCTGCGGCTGCTGGCCAGCCTGCCGTCAGGTATGCAGCGCCTGCTGTTGCGCAGGATGGTGCGCTCATGAACATCGCCATCATCGGCAGCGGCATCGCCGGGCTGACCTGCGCCTGGCGGCTGGCCGGACACCATCAGGTGACGCTGTTCGAAGCGGGCGCCACGCCGGGCGGCCACACCGCCACCGTGGATGTCGCCACGCCGCAGGGCACCTGGGCCATCGATACCGGATTTATCGTCTACAACGATCGCACCTATCCGCGCTTTATGGGCCTGCTCAGCGAGCTGGGGATCGACGGGCAAAAAACGCAGATGAGCTTCTCGGTCCACAACCCGGCCAGCGGCCTGGAGTACAACGGCCACAGCCTGACCTCGCTCTTCGCCCAGCGACGCAATCTGCTGAAGCCGGCCTTCTGGGGGCTGCTGAGCGAGATCGTCCGCTTCAACCGGCTGGCAAAACTGGCGCTGACCGAGGCGCTGGATCCGGGCGCGACGCTGGAGAACTTCCTCTCCCGCCACCGTTTTAGCCCCTTCTTCGCCCGCCACTATATCCTGCCGATGGGGGCGGCCATCTGGTCGTCGTCGCTGCAGGAGATGCGCCGCTTCCCGCTACCGCTGTTTTTGCGCTTCTTTGAAAACCACGGTCTGCTGGATATTCGCGATCGTCCGCAATGGTACGTGGTGCCCGGCGGTTCCCGGGAATACGTCCGCGCCCTGCTCGCCAGGCTCGGCGATCGCCTGGACCTGCGGCTCAACGCGCCGGTGCAGCAGGTGGACCGTCACCCGGCGGGAGTTATCCTGCGGCTGGCGTCCGGGGAGGCGCATTTTGACCAGGTGATCTTCGCCTGCCACTCCGCGCAGGCGCTGGCGATGCTGGCGGCGCCCACCGACGCCGAGCGTGAGGTGCTGGGGGATATCGGCTGGCAGCGCAACGAGGTGGTGCTGCACAGCGATCCGCGCTGGCTGCCGGAGCGCCAGCGCGCCTGGGCCAGCTGGAACTATCGCCTGAGCGACGGGGATTTGGCCCGGGCCTGCGTCACCTACAACATGAATATTCTCCAGGGGCTGCCTGCGGGCGCCCCCCTGTTCTGCGTCACTCTGAACCCGGACGCGCCGGTGGACGATCGCTTTGTCTGGCAGCGCTTCGTCTATGAGCATCCGCTGTTTAACCCGCAAAGCTGGTCGGCCCAGCTGCGGCGCGAAGAGATTAACGGCCAGCAGCGGAGCTGGTACTGCGGGGCCTACTGGTACAACGGCTTTCATGAGGACGGGGTGCGCAGTGCGCTCGACGTGGTGCAGGGCATCGCCGCGGCGGAGGACAACTGAAATGAACAGCTGCCTCTATCAGGGCGTCCTGCGCCACCGTCGCCTGCAGCCGAAGGCGCACCACTTCGTCTACCGCCTGTTTATGGCCTGGCTTGACCTCGACGAACTGGACAGGCTGCCTGAGGCGGGCATCCGTCGCAACCGCCTGGCCGCCGCCGCCTGGTACGACGCCGATTATCCGCTGGGCGCGCCGCTGAAGGCCCAGGTGCTGAACCGGCTGGAGAGCCTGACCGGCTGCCGCCCGGCAGGCCGCGTGATGCTCCTGACCCAGCTGCGCTACTTCGGCTTCCATTTTAATCCGGTCAACTTTTACTACTGCTATGACGAGGCCGACACCCTGCGCTGGGTGCTGGCCGAAGTGCGCAACACGCCATGGAATGAGCGTCATTACTACGCGGTGGACGGCCAGCAGGCGCGCCCGCTGGAGAAAGCCTTTCACGTTTCGCCGTTTAACCCGATGGATATGGTCTATCACTGGCGCTTCAACGCGCCGGGCAAAACGCTGCACATGCACATTGAAAACCATCAGGTCAGCAAGGTGTTCGACGCCACGCTGGCCCTGAGCCGCGTGCCGTTAACCCGCGCCAACCTGCGCGGGCTGCTGCTGCGTCTGCCGATGATGACCCTGAAAACCGTCCTCGCCATCTACTGGCAGGCGCTGCGGCTGTGGCTGAAGCGCGTGCCGCTGTACAACCATCCTGTCAGCAGGAGTGAACGCTCATGACCGATCCCGTCTTTGCGCTAGAACCCGATGTGCCGCGCAACGTGCGGCTCGCGCGCTGGCTGCTTTTTCGTCTGTTGAGCGGCCTCCGCGAAGGCTCGCTCACCGTGCGCGAAGGGGCGCAGACTTTTCATTTTGGCGACCCCGCCGCCGCGCTGCGCGCTGAGGCGCGGGTCTGCACGCCGGAGGTGTACTGGCGTCTGCTAACCGGCGGCAGTCTCGCGGCGGCCGAGGCCTGGATGGACGGCGACTGGGAGAGCCACCAGCTGACGGCGCTGTTGCAGATCCTCGCGCGCAACGGCGAGGTGCTGGGGCGTCTGGAGCGCGGCTTTCGTCTGCTGGGTAAGCCTGTCGCCCGCCTGCGCCACTGGACTCGACGCAACACCCGCGCCCAGGCGCGGGAGAACATTGCCGCCCATTACGACCTCGGCAACGAATTTTATGCCCACTTTCTGGATGACGACCTGCTCTACTCCAGCGCGCTGTTTACCGACGACGAGCAGGATCTGACCCAGGCCCAGCGGGCCAAGATGGCGCGTCTGTGCGACCAGCTGGCGCTCAACCCCGGCGATCATCTGCTGGAGATTGGCACCGGCTGGGGGGCGCTGGCCGAGTACGCCGCCCGCCATTACGGTTGCCGGGTCACGACTACCACCCTTTCCCGGGAGCAGCACCGCTGGGCTACCGAGCGCATGGCCCGCGCCGGGCTGCAGGATCGCGTCGAGGTGCTGCTCTGCGACTACCGCGATCTGCGCGGCGAGTACGACAAACTGGTGTCGGTGGAGATGATTGAGGCGGTGGGTCAGCGCTATCTGCCGGCTTTCTTCCGCACCTGCCAGGCGCGCCTGCGCCCGGGCGGCAGAATGGCCCTGCAGGCGATCACCATTCAGGATCAGCGCTATCGCGACTACAGCAAAAGCGTCGATTTTATCCAGCGCTACATCTTCCCGGGCGGCTTTTTGCCCAGCATCACGACAATGAGCGAGCTGATGACCCGCCATACCGATTTTGTGGTGCGCAACCTGTTCGACATGGGCCCGGACTATGCCCGCACCCTGGCGCACTGGCGGCAGCGTTTTACCCACGCCTGGCAGGATATTGAAAAGCTCGGTTTTGATGAGCGCTTCCGCCGGATGTGGCTCTACTACTTCGGCTATTGCGAAGCCGGATTTAACGCCCGCACCATCAGCGTGGTGCAGCTCACCGCGGAGCGGGTATGACACGCCCGGCGCAGCACTTGCTGATGGCCCTCGCGTTCGATGTTTACTGGACGCTGGTGGTGATGTTGCGCGAGCGCGGCCTGCTGATCTGGCTGACGCTGGCGCTGTTCGCCTGGCTGCGGTTGCCGGCGGCCAGTCGTCCGCCCGCCCTGCTGCTGGCCGCGGCGGGCTGCGGGCTGGACGCCTGCTGGGCGCTGGCGGGGCTGATTGATTTTCCCGGCGACAGCCTGCTGCCCCTGTGGATGGTGGCCCTGTGGCTGATGTTCGCCGTCGTCTGGACCCGACTGACCCGCACCGCGACGCTTCCCGGCTGGGTGCTGGCTACGGCGGCGACCCTCGGCGGCCCGGTGGCCTACCTGATCGGCGCTCGCCTCGGAGCCATGACCCTGCTGGTGCCGACCGCGCTTGCTGTGGCCGCCATGGCCTGCGGCTGGCTGGTGATCATGCTGCTGTTCCATCTGGGGATGGGGAGGCAAAAATGAGATTCGCCCTGTTACTACTATGGCTGACCGCCCTCGCCCCGGCGGCCCACGCCGCCGACTGGCTGGCGTGGCGCCGCGTCGGCGAGGCAACCCTCACCTGGGGGCCGTTCACCGTCTATCACTCACAGCTGCGCACGCCCAATGGTCGGTATGACGGCCCGCAGCAGGATCGGGCGCTGATCATCACCTACCAGCGCGACATCGATCGCGAGGCGCTGGTGGACGCCACCCGCGACCAGTGGCAGGCGCAGGGTATTCTGCAGCAGGAGCCGCGCAGCGAAGCCTGGCTGCGCATGCTGCAGGGGCTCTGGCCGGACGTCGCGCCAGGCAGCCAGCTGGCGTTCGTGGTCCGCGGCGGCGAGGGGCAGTTCTGGTACCGCGCCAGCGCCGCACAGACCGCCTTTACCCCGCTCGGCCCGCGCCAGTCGGCGGCGTTCAGCACCCGCTTTCTCGCCATCTGGCTCGATCCACGCACCACTTATCCCGAACTGCGTCAGCAGTTGATCGGAGGTACACCATGAAACGCATTCTGACCCTTGGCCTGGCGCTGCTGATGCTGATGCTCGCCGGCTGCAGTACCGAGGTCACCGAATACCGGCAGCAGCAGCCCGCCCTCGACATCTTTCACTATTTTCAGGGTCGAACCGAAGCGTGGGGGATGGTGCAGGATCGCAACGGCAAGCAGCTGCGCCGCTTCCATGTTGAGATCGATGGCGACGTCGTCGGCGACACCCTGACGCTCCATGAGCGCTTTGTCTATGACGATGGCGAGAAGCAGCAGCGGGTATGGCGCATTCGCCGCACCGGCGATAACCGTTATCAGGGCACCGCCGGGGATATCGAAGGCGTGGCCAGCGGCCAGGCGGCAGGCAATGCCTTTCACTGGCGCTACAGCATGAACGTCGAGGCCAGCGGCAGCCGGTGGCTGCTGCACTTTGACGACTGGATGTACCTGCAGGACGGCAGCCATTTGTTTAACAAAACCGAGATGAAGAAATTCGGCATTACGGTCGCCACCGTGACCCTTTTCTTTACCCGAACCACAGCAGAAGAGAGGACAGCGCCATGAACACGCAACCTGTCATTGGGATCAGCGGATGTTTAACCGGCTCAGCCGTGCGATTCGACGGCGGGCATAAGCGTATGGGCTTTGTGATGGATGAGCTCGCGCAGTGGGTGGCGTTTAAACCCGTCTGCCCGGAGATGGCGATCGGCCTGCCCGTACCCCGCCCGGCGCTCCGCCTGGTGCAGACTCCGGTCGGGGAGATCCGCATGCGCTTCAGCCACGCCCCGCACGAGGATGTGACGGAGAAGATGGCCGATTTTGCCAACGCCCATCTGGCAACTCTGGGCGAGCTGTCGGGCTTTATCGTCTGCGCCAAATCGCCGAGCTGCGGGATGGAGCGCGTGCGGCTGTATGACGAAAAAGGCAATCGCGGGCGTAAGGAAGGCGTGGGGCTGTTTACCGGTGCCCTGATGGCGCGCTACCCGTGGCTGCCGGTGGAAGAGGATGGCCGGCTGCACGATCCGCTGCTGCGGGAGAATTTTGTCGAGCGCGTTTTCGCCCTGCATGAACTCAACGCCCTGCGCGCCCGCGGCCTGACCCGCCACGGCCTGCTGGCCTTTCACAGCCGCTACAAGCTGCAGCTGCTGGCTCACCACCAGGCGGGCTACCGCGAGATCGGTCCCTTCGTCGCCTCGCTGCATGAATGGGAGGATCTGGAGGCTTTCTTCGAGGTCTACCGTGAGAAGCTGATGGCGATCCTCAAGCGGCCCGCCTCGCGGAAAAATCACACCAACGTGCTGATGCATATTCAGGGTTATTTCCGCGACCAGCTGAACAGCCGCCAGCGCGGCGAGCTGCGGGAGGTGATCCTCAACTATCGCGCCGGGCTGCTGCCGATCCTCGCGCCGCTGACGCTGCTTAAGCACTATCTGGCCGAGTATCCGGATCGCTACCTGCAGGCGCAGAACTATTTTGACCCCTATCCGCAGGATCTGGCCCTGCGCCTGACGGTGAACTGAGGGGGGATGGGCCAGCTGCCCGGCGGCGCTGCGCTTGCCGGGCCTACGGGGGGTGTGAGCCTGTGTGAGGGATCGTAGGCCGGATAAGGCATGTATGCCGCCATCCGGCACTACCGCAGGTACGGCGCCTGACCGCCCGGCGGCGCTGCGCTTGCGCGGGCCTACGGGGGGTATCCCGCACGCCTCCTCAGAAACGTAGGCCGGATAAGGCATTTATGCCGCCATCCGGCACTACCGCCGGTACGGCGACTGACCGCCCGGCGGCGCTGCGCTTGCGCGGGCCTACGGGGGGTATCCCGCACGCCTCCTCAGAAACGTAGGCCGGATAAGGCATTTATGCCGCCATCCGGCACTACCGCCGGTACGGCGACTGACCGCCCGGCGGCGCTGCGCTTGCGCGGGCCTACGGGGGGTATCCCGCACGC